>JBGPYI010000194.1:0-4194 GCA_041493175.1 Gaiellaceae bacterium
AGCAGCCGACCGTCGAGCTCCACATCGTCTCCGACTCCACGGGAGAGACTGCCGCGCGCCTCGTGCTGGCCCTCGAGGCGCAGTTCCCGGAGCAGGCGTTCGAAGAGGTGCGCCACACCAGGGCCGAGACGGTCGACGATCTGGAGCGGGCCGTTCGCAGCGCCCGCGGCCACGCCGCTGTCGTGATCTATACGCTCGTCGACCCGGAGCTTCGCGACGCGATGCGCCGGCTCTGCCGCCGCGCGCGCGTCCATTACTGCGATCTCCTCGGCCACCCGATCGACGCGGTCGCGCGCGTTTCTGGACAGGCCGCGCGCATGACGCCCGGCTCACGGGCACCGCTGACTCCCGCGTACTTCCGTCGCATCGAGGCGATGGAGTTCGCGGTCAAGTACGACGACGGAGTGGGGGCGGGCCTCGACGAGGCCGACATCGTCCTCGTCGGCGTCTCGCGCACCTCGAAGACGCCGCTGTCGATCTACCTCGGCTATCTCGGCCACAAGGTCGCGAACGTCCCGATCGTGAAGGGCATCGAGCCCCCGAAGGAGCTGTTCGAGCTGGACCCCGCGAAGATCGTCGGCGTGACGATCCACGCCGATCGCCTCGCCGAGATCCGGCGCGCGCGCGTGCGAAATCTCGGCGCCAACACCCGCCGCTACGCGGAGCTGACGGAGGTGTACGACGAGCTCGACGAGGCGGCTGCCGTGCAAAGGCAGCTCGGCTGTCCCGTGATCGACATCTCGGATCTGTCGATCGAGGAGACGGCGCAGCGCATCCTGCGCACCGTGGAAGGCCGGAAGGCGGAAGCCGCGGCGTCGGAGTTCACATGAGGCCGAAGCCGCCGGTGCCCTTGTGGCGTTGGGCCGTCTGGTGGAGCCTGCTCGTCGTCGCGCTCGTCGTCTTCTACGTCCTGCTGACGCCTCTCTGGATGGGGCTGAGGGGACTCGCCTGGCTGGCGGAGTTCCGCGCCCGGCGCCGGCGCCGCCGCTGATATTCCGCTAGCGCAACAGCCTGGTTTCGAGCGCCCGCTCGCCGGCGGGCTCGACGCGGTGCGCGGCGGCTCCCTCGCGCGAGGTCACGACCTCACGGAGCTCGGTGTCGACGTAGTGAAGAGCCACGTCGTCGTCGGCGGCGACGCCGGGCGCGAGCCCTTCCGCGACCAGTCGGGTGTAGACGGGACGACGCCGCTCCTCGCCGTCGTAGTGCGGGCACGCGCTCCCCGGCAGGAAGCCGAGGCACTCCATCGCCACGAGCTCGGGGCCGAACGAGTCCGTTACGCCTTGCTCGAACCAGCAAATCATCCCTGCGCTCCAGCCCGTCAGCAGGATGCCCTGCTCCCATGCTTCGCGCAGGACCTCGTCGAAGCCGTGCGCCCTCCAGATCGCGAGGGCGTTCGCCGTGTTCCCACCGGTCACGAGGATCACATCGTGGTCGAGCGCCAACTCACGGAGCCCGGCGGGAGGCCAGGGGAAGAAGTGCAGATGCGTCATCAGCGCCCTCTTCTTGAGGCGCTCGTACCACGAGACCGTCGAGGCCGGATCCTCCTTCTCCGCCGTGGGGACGTACAGAACGCGTCTGCCCCCCGCGAGTTCGAGCGCGTACTCGAGGAGCGTGTCGTCCGGAAACCCGCCCATGGCCACGATCTTCGGCTCAGGCACAACGCCGAGTATTGCAGGGGATTTGTGAGAGGATTCCCGCCCTTGCCCGCCCAGCGCTACGTCTACGACTTCGACGAGCCTTCCACAGGAGGGCGTGAGCTACTAGGCGGCAAGGGGATCGGCCTCGCGGAGATGACGCAGATGGGGGTGCCCGTCCCGGCCGGGTTCACGATCACGACCGACGCCTGCCGCGCGTACATGTCGATCGGCAAGGCGCTGCCGGATGGGCTGGAGGAGGAGATCGAGCGGCACCTCGGCGCGCTCCAGGCCAAGACGGGCAAGCGCTTCGGGGACACGAATGAGCCGCTGCTCGTCTCCGTCCGGTCCGGTGCGGCGATCTCGATGCCGGGGATGATGGACTCGATCCTCAACCTCGGGCTGAACGACGAAGCGGTTGTAGGGCTTGCACGCGCAACGGGGAACGAGCGCTTCGCCAACGACTCCTACCGCCGGTTGATCCAGATGTACGGCAAGGTCGTCGACGGCATCGACGGGCAACGGTTCGAACAGGCGCTGACCGACCTCAAGAAATCGCGGGGTGTCTCGCAGGACGTCGCCCTGTCCGGCGCGGATCTCGCCGAGCTGATCGACACGTACCGGGCGCTCTACCGGGACGAGACTGGCCGCGACTTCCCGCAGGATCCGCGCGACCAGCTCACGCGCGCGGTACGAGCGGTCTTCGACTCGTGGGACTCGCCGCGCGCGCAGGTGTACCGCCGCACTTACGGCATTCCGGACGAGCTCGGCACGGCGGTCAACGTCGTGCAGATGGTCTTCGGCAACAAGGGCGAGGAATCGGGCACCGGCGTTGCGTTCACGCGCGATCCCTCCACGGGCGAGCAGGGACTGTACGGCGAGTTCCTGGCGAACGCGCAGGGTGAGGACGTCGTCGCCGGTATCCGCACGCCGGAGCCGCTTGCGCACATGGAGCAGAAGCTTCCCGCGGCGTTCGAGCGGCTGATCGGCGCGATGCGCAAGCTGGAGGAGCACTACCGCGACATGCAGGACATCGAATTCACCGTCGAGGACAACGACCTGTATCTCCTCCAGACGCGATCTGCGAAGCGCACGGCAGCGGCAGCAGTCAAGGCGGCGGTCGACATGGCCGAGGAAGGGTTGATCTCCCGCGAGGACGCGGTGGTGCGGATCGATCCCGCGCAGCTCGACCAGCTGCTGCATCCGATGATCGACCCGACCGCCGACTGGGAGGTCGCCACGAGGGGCCTGAACGCTTCTCCCGGCGCGGCCTGCGGCGCGATCGTGCTCGACGCGGACACGGCCGAGCAGCGCGGCAAGGCGGGGCAGAGCGTCATTCTCGTCCGCTGGGAGACGACGCCGGACGACATCCACGGCCTGATTCAGGCCGCGGGAATCCTCACCGCCCACGGTGGCATGACCTCTCACGCTGCGGTGGTGGCGCGCGGAATGGGCAAGCCGTGCGTCGCCGGCTGTGAAGGGCTCTCGATCGACATCGACGCGCACACGATCACGGTCGGTGACCGCACTTTGTCCGAAGGGGACGTGCTCACGATCGACGGCGGCACCGGAGCGGTGATCGTGGGCGAGGTACCGCTCGTAGCGCCCGAGGTGAACGACGATCTGGAGACGATCCTCGGCTGGGGCGACGAGCACCGGAGCCTGAAGGTGCGGGCGAACGCGGACACGCCGGAGGACGCCGCCAAGGCACGCGAGTTCGGAGCGCAAGGCATCGGCCTGTGTCGCACCGAGCACATGTTCATGGCGGAGGAGCGCTTGCCGGTAATGCAGGAAATGATCCTGGCAGACAACGAGGACGGCCGGCGTGAGGCGCTCGACAAGCTGCTCCCGATGCAGCAGGGGGACTTCGAGGCCATCTTTGAAGCAATGGCCGGGCTGCCGGTGACGATCCGTCTGCTCGATCCGCCGTTGCACGAGTTCCTGCCGCCGCCGGAAGATGCCGCCGACGAGCGAACGCGCCGCCGCATCAGGCAGCTCCAGGAATCGAACCCGATGCTCGGCACCCGCGGGTGCCGTCTCGGCCTGCAGTGGCCGGAGATCTACGAGATGCAGGTGCGCGCGATCGTCCGGGCCGCGCGCGCGGTTGAGGAGCGGACGGGCGAGGCGCCCCTCGTGGAGATCATGCATCCACTCGTCGGCTTCGCGGAGGAGCTGCGCCGGCTGCGCGAGCTGACCGTGCGCGTGGCCGAGGAAGAAGCGCCCGAGGTCGAGTACCTCTGCGGGACGATGATCGAGCTGCCGCGCGCGTGCATTCGCGCCGACGAGATCGCCGAGCACGCCGACTTCTTCTCCTTCGGTACGAACGACCTCACGCAGACGGCACTCGGCTTCTCGCGCGACGACGCCGAGGGCAAGTTCCTGACGCACTACCTCGAGGACGGCGTGCTGGAGACGAACCCGTTCGAGACGCTCGACATCGACGGCGTCGGCGACTTGATGCGGATCGCGGTCGAGCGGGGCCGGTTGACGAAGCCCGAGCTCAAGCTCGGCATCTGCGGCGAGCACGGGGGAGAGCCGAAGTCGGTGGCTTTCTGCCACG
>JBGPYI010000143.1:0-6131 GCA_041493175.1 Gaiellaceae bacterium
CACCGTGACGGCGTCGACGGCGAATAACGCCGCGGCAATCCCGGCCAGTGTCGCCGCGAGCCCGTCCATGTTGTCGAGGAGGTTGAAGGCGTTCGTTATCCCGACGAGCCAGACGAGCGCGACGACTCCGGCGAGGAAGTCGTTCGAGATCAGCCCGGAGATCGTCAGCCCGTTGAAGATCACCAGGCCGGCCGCCGCGAACTGCGCGGCGAGCTTCGGGATCGGCCCGAGCGAGAAGAGGTCGTCCAGCAGCCCGGCCACGAAGAGGATGGCGCAGCCTCCCAGGATCGCCAGGAGCTCCCGGTTCGCCGGGGCCGCGCCGACGGCGACGGCGACCCCGACTCCGGTGAGGAGGCCGGCGAAGATCCCGATCCCACCCAACATCGGCGTCGTCCGCTCGTGCCAGCGGTCCTCGCGCGGTGCCGCCGCAAGGCGCGTCGCGAGCGGGGTGCGAAGCAGCAGCCAGATGGCCGCGGCCGCGGCGGGGAATGCAGCGATCGCCGCGAGCACCTTCACGGAGTTGAAGCGTAACGAAGGGCTGTAAGCACCATGTGAGGCCACCTCTAGACTAGGCCGCGCCTATGACGACGGTATACGGGGATCTCGTCCGCTACCGCGAGCTGTTCGGGAACCTCTTTCGCCGGGACGTCCAGGCGAAGTACCGGGGCTCGCTCCTCGGCGTGGCCTGGACGCTCGCGAATCCGGTCCTCCTGATGGCCGTCTACCTGCTCGTATTCTCGGTGCTCTGGAAGACCCAGTTCGGGTCGGAGGGGCACTACGCGCTCTTCCTGCTCGTCGGGCTGTCGGCCTGGATCTTCTTCGCCACCTCGGTGCAGGCCGCATCAAGGTCGATGCTGGACAACGCCAATCTGATTCGGAAGACGCGTTTCCCGCGACAGCTGTTGCCGCTGTCGGTCGTCGCGACGCACCTGATCAGCTTCGGCGTCATGCTCTTCGCCCTGCTCGCGGTGAACTTCGCGCTGCTGCCGCGCGTTCGGGCGACCGAATGGCTCGCACTGCCGCTCGGGTTCGCGGTCGTTGCGGTCACGTGTGGCCTCGCGCTCGCGCTCGCGTCGCTGAACGTGTTGTTCCGAGACATCGAGTTCCTCGTGTCGGCGCTGCTGCTGCCGCTTTTCTTCCTGACGCCCGTGCTCTATCCGCTCAATGATCCGCAGATTGCCCGGCGCGACTGGGTCGTCGGCCTCATCCACTGGGGGAACCCCTTGTCGCCGCTGATCGAGGCGCTGCGGGATCCGCTGTTCTACGGCCGGTTACCCGGGCTCGGCGACACGATCTACACGGTCGTCGCCGCCGTCGCGGCCCTGGCCCTCGGCGCGTTCGTCTTCAACCGCGTCGACGACCAGATCGCAGTCGAAGTCTGATTCGGGCGTCGTAGACCCAGGGCTCGTCGCCTTCCGGCCGCCACGCCGGCAGGCCCGCGACCTCGGTGTTCGGCTCGAGTGGTGGGAGCAAGGAAGGCAGGACCAGGGGATGCGCGAACGCGGGATTGCGTCCGCCGCCCGGCGCGTACGGCTCGAGCTCTGTGGACGGCCGCCGGGTATCGATCGACCCGCCGACCGCTGCGTATCCCTCCGTGTGCGCCGCGTAGACCCGTTCCTCCCAGTCGGGGTCGAGGTCGGCGGTCGGCGGCATGTGCGCGCGTGCCGCCGCAGCGTCGCGAGGCGCGACGTCGACGTCGAGGTGTGGGGAGTAGTTGCCGAGCTCGGCGAGCCAGAAGCGCTGCTCGTCGACGAGATCGAAGGCGAGGCGGTACGGGCCGGGCGGGATCGGGCCGCGGAGGTCGAGCTCTCGTTCGATGCGCTCGCCGGGTGCGGCGCTCACCTCGTAACGGAGCCCGTCCCAGAGAATCGGGTTGCCGCGGTCGTCCAACCAGTGGTACGAGAGGTTGAGACCGCGCCAGGGCGCGGTGCCCGCATTCTCGAGGGCGACCCGTGCGTGGGTCAGGGCTCCCGCCTGCGGCGGGTCTAGCTCGTAGCCGAGCCAGCGCACCGCGAGCGGGCCGGCAGGAACGGGATGGTCACCGACGGCGTCCAGAGCCGGACTAGCCTACGTGGCGTGGAACCGCTTCTCGTGAGGGCGTGCCGTCGGGAGCCGGTCGAGCGCACGCCCGTCTGGTTCATGCGCCAGGCGGGCCGATCGCTGCCGGAGTACCGCGAGCTTCGGAAGCGTTACGGGCTCTTCGACATCGTCGCGCAGCCGGAGCTCTGCGCCGAGGTGACGCTGCAGCCGGTTCGCCGTCACGACGTCGACGCGGCCGTGATGTTCACGGACATCATGTTTCCCGTCCTCGGCATGGGCGTCGAGGTCGAGCTGGTGGAGAACGTGGGCCCTGTCATCTCCGAGCCGGTGCGCACCGCTGCGGACGTCGAACGGCTCGTCGTTCCCGATCCGGAGGAGTCCGTGCCGACGATTCTCGAGGCCGTGCGGCTCGTCCGTGCAGCGCTGCGTGACGATCAGGCCGTGATCGGCTTCTGCGGGGGCCCGTTCACCGTCGCCGGGTACCTGATCGAGGGAAAGCCGAGTCGCGAGTTCGCGACCGTCAAGGCGATGATGTATCGCGAGCCCGACACGTGGCACGCGCTGATGGACAAGCTCGCCAACACGTTCGCGCGCTACGTCGTGGCGAAGGCGCGCGTTGGGGCCGACGTCATTCAGGTCTTCGACTCGTGGGTCGGTGCATTGTCGCCTTCGGACTACCAGGAGTTCGTGGCGCCGTACTCGGCGCGCATACTCGCTGCAGTCGACGTCCCGACGATTCACTTCGGCACGGGCACCGCGACTTTGCTGTCGTCGATGACCGACGCAGGCGGCGACGTGATCGGTCTCGACTGGCGCATCCCGCTCGATCGAGGCTGGGCGGAGGTGGGCGAGGATCGGGGCGTACAGGGCAACCTCGATCCGGCTGTCCTGCTGGGCCCCTGGGAGCGAATCGAGTCTGAAACCCGCGCTATTCTAGCGCGTGCCGGAGGGCGGCCGGGTCATGTATTCAACCTTGGGCACGGAGTGCCACCCGAAACAGACCCGGCTGTTCTCGGGCGTCTGACGGAGCTCGTGCACGAGGCGACCGTAGAAGCGCGCGTGTGAAAGCGGCGGTCGTACTGATGGCGTACGGCTCGCCGGAGCGGCTGGCCGACGTGCCTGCGTACTACTCCGACATCCGCGGCGGCCGTCCCATTCCTGCGGAGCTGATGGATGACCTCGTCGAGCGCTACCGCAGGCTCGGGATCGAGGACGGGTCGCCGTTGAACGCGATCACCGAGGAGACACGCGCGGCACTGGAGCTCGAGCTCGGCGACGTGCCCGTGTTCACCGGCATGAAGCACTGGACTCCGCGCATCGGGGACGCCGCGAACGCCGCCGTTGCCGGGGGCGCTGACACGGTCGTTGGCCTGGTGCTCGCCCCGCACTACTCGTCCATGTCAATTGCGGGCTATCGGCAGCACCTGGAAGGCGCGCTCGGCGGCCGCGCCGAGCTCGCCTTTATCGACAGCTGGCACGACGAGCCGGGCTTCGTCGACCTGCTGGCGGAGCGCGTGCGCGGGACGGAAGGGCACGTTGTCTTCACGGCACACTCGCTGCCTGCGCGCATACTCGAGTCCGGCGACCCGTACAAGGACCAGCTGCTCGAGACCTCCCAGTTGGTCGCAGAGCGCGCAGCGCTCGAGACATGGTCGTTCTCTTTCCAGAGCGAGTCCCAGACGGGCGAGCCGTGGCTCGGGCCCGACATCCTCGACCACCTGCGGGAACTGCACGGCCGCGGGGTTCGCGACGTGCTGGTCTGCCCGGTCGGCTTCGTCGCCGATCATCTCGAGATCCGCTGGGATCTCGACCACGAGGCCGCGGAGCAGGCCAAAGGGCTCGGCCTGGGGTTTCGGAGGATCGAGATGCCGAACGCCGACCCGGCGTTCGTGCAGGTGCTCGCCGGGCTGGTGCGACGGGCGCTCGCGGTACCCTCGGAAGCGTGATCCGATCCGGGGAGATCGCCGCCGAGCATGCCTCGCGGCACTTCAAGGTCTATCCACGCGAGGCGAGGCGGCTGAAGGACGTCGTCGTCGCGCGCCGCCGGTCGCGGCCCGCGGTGGTGCGGGCGCTCAGTGAAGTGTCCTTCCACGTCGATCCCGGCAGCGCGATCGGGCTCGTCGGGCGCAACGGCTCCGGAAAGACGACGCTCCTGCGCCTGCTCTCGGGGATCATCAAGCCGACGTCCGGCAGTGTCGAGGTGGGCGGGCGCGTCGGCTCGCTACTCGAGCTCGGCGCCGGCTTCCATCCAGATCTGACCGGCCGGGAGAACGTCTTCCTCAACGGTTCGATCCACGGCCTCAAGCGCGCCTACGTGCGCGAGCAGCTGGACGAGATCGTTGCCTTCGCCGGGCTGGAGGAGTTCATCGACCTGCCGGTGCGCACCTACTCGTCGGGGATGTACATGCGCCTTGGGTTCGCGATCGCGGCGCACATCGACGCAGACGTACTGTTGCTGGACGAGGTCTTTGCGGTCGGCGACGAGCAGTTCCAGCGGAAGTGCTTCGGCAAGATCTTCGAGTTCAAGCAGCGCGGCGGCACGATCGTCTTCGTCTCGCACGACGCAGCCGCGGTCGAGCGTCTCTGCGACCGCGCCGTCCTGCTGCGCGGCGGACGCGTTGAGTTCGACGGACCGACGCACGATGCGATCGTGCGCTACCGGCAGCAGCTCGCAGGTGACGTGGATCCCGCGGAGCGTGGCGCCGGCCTGAAGGAATGGGGGAGCGGTGACGCGCGAATCGAGGGTGTGGAGCTCCTCGGCCCCGACGGCGCAGCACGCACGCAGTTCCTTGCCGGCGAGCCGCTGACGGTGCGCCTGCGCGTCGTTGCGCCGCAGGCGATTGCTCCACCGCGGCTGTCGCTCGAGTTGAGGGACGCATCAGGCCTGCTCGTCGCGGGCTCGGGGCGCTCGACCGCGGAGCTTGGTTGGGACCGGGAAACGATGGAGCTTGCAGTCCGCTTCGAGGTGGAGCAGCTGCCGCTCGCGGACGGAAGCTTCCATCTGCGCCTGGGCCTCACGGATGAGACGGGAGAGCGGCTTTACCACTGGCTCGACGATGCGCTTGCGTTCGTCGTCTACCCGGCCGGCGATGAGCGCGGCGTGGTGCGGCTCGAGGGCCGGTGGACCGGGGAGGAGATCGGCGCGCCGACGGAAAGGGTCGCGACATGAGCTCCCGCACCTGTCCGGACTGGCCGAAGCTGATGGAGTATGCGCCCGACCTGCAGTTCAAGCACTACACCGTCGCCGAGGCGAGGCTTCCGGGCGAGGCGCTGATGAGCATTCCCGACGTCAAGCTCGAGGCTGTCGCGATCTGCTGCGACCTCGACCGTCACGTTTTCTATGCCGCGCACACGGATCCGGAGGTCGCCGAAGCACTCCGCGCGACGCACTGGTACGAGCTCGCCGAGTGGACGTCGAGCGGCCCGGGCACCGCACTCGGCTGAGTCCTCACTCTCGGCACACTTTTGTCACGCCAGCGTCTCGTTTTGGGGTCAGACCCCAAGACTGTGACTAAACGGTGACGGGAGTGAGGAGCGATTCGCCTCGCTCGAAGGCGAGGACGTTGTCCACGACGATCCGCGTCATCGCTTCACGCGTCTGCCGCGTGGCGCTGCCGAGATGTGGCGTGAGGACGACGTTCGGCAGCGGCAGCAGCTCTGCTGGAACATGCGGCTCATGCGTGAAAACGTCGAGACCCGCACGCAGGCGCCCTGAGACGAGCTCCGCGACGAGCGCCGACTCGTCCACGATCTCGCCGCGCGCTGTGTTGACGAAGCACGCACCGTCACGGAGCAATGCCAGGCGCCGCGCATCGATGAGGCCGCGCGTCTCGGGTGTCAGCGGCGCGTGGATGCTGACGACGTCCGACTCCGCAAGCAGTGCGTCGAGCTCGCGGTATTCGCCGAGTCTCGTCTCCGCACACGTTCGCTGCGTGTAGAGCACTCGCAGCTCGACGCCTCCGGCCCGCCGCGCAACCGCGTTTCATTTATTCCGGTTCCCGAGTTTTCTTATCTTCTTCAGTGTCTCTTCCACTTCCACTAGCTCTTCGGATCTAGAAGCACTCAGGCGCCCTGATAGTAGCTGCGCGACG
>JBGPYI010000085.1:0-8448 GCA_041493175.1 Gaiellaceae bacterium
AGGACGGGATGAGCGCCAGGTTCAGCGCCACGTTGACGGCGGCGGCAGCGCCGGTCACGAGCCAGTTCGAACGGGTCCGACGGGCCCGGCCGGTGCCGATCTGCACCACGACGTAGGCGCCGAATGCGGCGACGCCGAACGCGAGCGGTGCCACGACGTTCTGCGCCGGATAGAACGGCCTCGTCGTGATCAGCCTCACGATCCACGGCGCCAGCAGTCCGAGCGCCAGCGCGAGCCAGCAGCAAACGAAGACGACGTACGTCAGCACGAAGCTGTACGTCCGCTGCGCCTCGCGGTCGTCCTCGATCGAGTAGGCGAACGCCGGCCACGCCATCCGGAACGCCGTCAGCAGCAGCACGATCGCGGACGCGATGCGGACACCGATCGAGTAGAGGCCAACCTCGTGCGCGTCCGCGAGCTTGATCAGGAAGAAGCGGTCGCTGAAGTTCGTCAGCCAGAGCGCCACCGCCGAAGGGACGAGGGGCAAGCCGAAGCGGTTCATCGCCCGGTAGAGCGACCGGTCGAACTGCAGGCCGAGCGCGTGCCGGCTGTAGAGCAGAAGCGCCGCGTACACGATCAGCGTGCCGGTGAAGTTTCCGACCAGGACGCCGAGGGGCCCCTTGTCGAAGACGACGACGAGCAGGATCGTCGCGGCGATCGTGATGCAGACGTTCGCGAGGGTTGCCGTGACGTAGGCCGTCGAGCGTTGCTCGACGCGGAAGAGCGACGTCATCTGCTCGTAGTTCAGCGCCGCCCAGAGACCGATGAACGCCGCGCTCACGAGGCCGCGGTGGGCGTGTGTGCCGAAGAGGAGCCACGAGACCTGGGGCGCGAGCGCGATTCCCACGACCATCACGGCTGTGGATGCGGCCATGACGTACCAGAACGCAGTGCGCACGACGAGGTGACGCCGCTCCGGCTCGGCGGAGTCGAAGTAGAACCGGAAGAACGCGCTCTTCATCCCCTGCGCGACGAGGGCGGTCAGCACTGCCGACAGCGCGACGAGCGTCTCGATCAACCCGTAGTCGCTCGGCGACAGGTAGCGCGTGTACAGCGGCAGCAGCAGCACGCCGAGCACGCGCGCGACGATCGAGCCCAGCCCGTAGATCGCCGAGTGGCGCAAAAGCTCTTTGAGCCGCTCGATCATCGGCTCAAAGTATGGAGGCGTAAATCTCGATGAAGCGGTCCGCCACCTTGTCGAGGTCGTGGACGCGCTCCACGTAGGCGCGCCCTTCCTCCCCGAGCCGTTTGCGCAGCTCGAAGGACTCCACCAGCGGCCGCAGCTTCTCCACGAGATCGTCCTTCGTCGCCGTCACGATAGGCACCTTCACGCCGAACGCCTCCTCGGTCTGGGCAACGGCCTCGGGATCGAGGTGGGTGACGACCGGCTTGCCGTACGCCATCGACTCGATCGCGAACACGCCGTGCCAGAGGTAGTGCATCTGGTCGACGATGATGTCCGCGCGCTTGAACCGCTCCACCGCCTCGTCGTGCGGCACTCCGTGCACGATGTCGAAGTCGACCGGCAGCTGCGCGCACGCTTCGATCACGTGCCGCGTCCCCTTCTTCTCGAGATCTGACGGCGCGTGCACGACGAGCGGCCGTTCGCGCTCCACTGCCGGGACCGCCTGGTAGGCGCGCAGGTCGAGCCCGGGCGGGACGACGATCGCGTCCGGCACCCAGCGCGTTGCCGCATACGAGCCGACGATGCACGCGTCGAACTTCTTGCGGTACTCGAGCTCCTCGGGCCGCTTGCCGCGGATGTCGTCGCCGAGGAAATGCATCACCGACTTCTTTCGCGTCGCGCGCAGAATCGGCATGTTCAGCGACTTCGGAACGAGCGTCTTCCCGAAGTAGAAGTGGAAGATGTCCGTCTGCGGGAGGTAGCGCGCGAGGGCTCGCCACTGAACGGCCTGCTGCCGCAGGAATCCCTGCCGCGGCAAGTCGAGATTGATGTCGTACTCGTCCGGCCGCCACTTTTGCGGCCAGAAGACGAGCAGCCGCGCGTCGACGCCCTTGCGGCGCAAAGCGTTGACGTGGGCCCACCCGGTGCCTGCGAGGTTCACGGGGAGGTGGAGGACTCGGGCGTCGATGAGCCCAACGATACGATCCGCGGCCGTGCCGGCGCTCGCGTTGAAACGAACGCTCTACCGCGCCGCCCGCAGCGCGCGGCATCCGCGTCGCTTCGCCGAGGCCCGGCGCATCAGGAACGAGGTCGCGCGTTTCCTCGGCGGCCGCGCGGCGCTGGCCCGCTACGAGCGCGAGGTGCGAGCGAGCGGGTTGATGGACCACCTGCTCGAGAAGGGACGCGAGCACCAGGCCGCGGTCTCACGCAACGGCGACGGCCACTCGCTCGGTGCGATCGGGTACAGGGAGGGCGTCTACCTCTACGCCGTGCTGCGTATGGTGCAGCCGGAGGTTGCCGTGGAGACGGGAGTCGCGAACGGCTTCTCGACCGCCTTCTCGCTCCTCGCGCTGCAGGCGAACGGCGCGGGCCATCTGCATTCGATCGATCTCCCCCGCGAGGTCGGCCGCGCGTACGAGCCCGGGACGTTCTACGAGGGCGAAGGCAGGGCCGGCATCCCGCCCGGGTCCGAGCCGGGCTGGCTGATCCCGCCGGCGCTAAAGGAGCGCTGGACGCTGATCCTGGGCCGCAGCCAGGAGGAGCTTCCGCCGTTGCTCGAGCGGCTGGGAACGGTCGACACCTTCATGCACGACAGCGAGCACTCGTTCGACTGCATGTGGTTCGAGTTCAATGCCGCCTGGCCCGCTTTGCGCCCAGGCGGCGTACTGGTCTCGGACGACGTGAACTCGACCGAGGCGTTCGCCCGCTTCGCCGCCCAGGAGGGGCGGGAGCCTGTCCGCCTAGCGCGTGGAATGGGCCTCCTGCGGAAGTGACTTGACAAGTTAGTGAGTAATAGCTAACAATACAGCCATGGCAGTCGCAGAGCGAAAAAGCGCCGAGGAGCGTCGCGAGCAGGTCCTCGAGGCGGCCCTGGCCGAGTTCGCCGTGCACGGGCTCGAGGGCGGCTCGACGCAGGCGATTGCGAAGGCCGTCGGGATCTCGCAGCCCTACGTCTTCCGCCTCTTCGGCACGAAGAAGGAGCTCTTCATGGCCACCGTCGAGCGCTGCATGCGCGGGACGCTCGAGATGTTTCGCACCGCCTCCGCCGGCCTGAAGGGCGAGGAAGCCTTGCATGCGATCGGCGAGGCGTACGTCGAACGTCTGGGCACCGATCCGACCTATCTGCGTTCACAGATGCAGGCCTACGCGGCGTCGGACGACCCGCAGATCCGCGAGGTCGTGCGGGCCGGCTACGGCGAGCTCGTCGAGTACGTGGAGCGCGTCTCGGGCCAGCCCCCGGACCGCGTCTCCCACTTCTTCGCCAGGGGGATGCTCCTGAACGTCGTGGCGTCGATGGACTTGCTCGGCGCCGACGAAGGCTGGGCGCAGCGGCTCATCGACGGCTGCCGCAAGGACGTCTAGCCGCCTCTTTTTTTTGGATCTGAAGTAAGTGACCACTCACAAGCAAAGGAGGAACCCATGACAGCCAAGACCCGAACGATGTGGACCTTCGCGATCACCTCGGTGGCGGTTTTCATGGCCACCCTCGACAACCTCGTGGTCACGACCGCGCTGCCGGTGATCCGCAAGGACCTGCACGCGACCGTCGAAAGCCTGGAGTGGACGGTCAACGCGTACACGCTGACATTCGCCGTCCTGCTCCTGACCGGAGCCGCCCTCGGCGACCGGTTCGGCAGACGCCGGATGCTCGCGGTCGGGCTCGGCATCTTCACGATCTCTTCGGCGGCCGCGGCGCTCGCGCCGACCGCCAATGCCCTGATCGCGGCCCGTGCAGCGCAGGGTGTCGGTGGCGCGATCATCACGCCGCTGACGCTCACCATTCTCAGCGCCGGCGTCCCCGCGAATCGCCGCGGTGCCTTCATCGGCGCCTGGAGCGGCATCGCCGGGCTCGCGGTGGCGTTCGGCCCGCTCGTCGGCGGCGCCGTGGTCAGCGGCATCTCCTGGCACTGGATCTTCTGGCTGAACGTTCCGATCGGGATCGCGCTCATCCCACTCGCGCTCGCGCGCCTGCAGGAGACGCACGGCCCGGCCGGCAAGCTCGACCTGCCCGGGCTTGGGCTTGCGAGCGCCGGTCTCACCGGAATCGTGTGGGGGCTCGTGCGCGGTAACGGCCAGGGCTGGACGTCGGCGGAGATCATCACCGCTCTGACCGCAGGCACGATCGTCTTCGTGCTCTTCGTCCTCTGGGAGCTGCGTGCGAAGGAGCCGATGCTGCCGATGCGCTTCTTCCAGAACCGCGTGTTCGCGCTCGCGAACGCCGCGTCCCTGCTGATGTTCTTCGGGATGTTCGGGTCGATCTTCCTGCTCTCGCAGTTCTTCCAGACCGTGCAGGGCTACTCGCCGCTCGGCTCCGGGCTGCGGATCCTGCCCTGGACGATCATGCCGATGTTCGTCGCGCCGATCGCGGGTGCGTTGTCCGACAGGATCGGGGGCGCGCGCCTGATGGGCATCGGCCTGACGCTGCAGGCGACGGGCCTCGGATCGCTCGCGGCCGTGTCGACGCCCGCCACTCCGTACTGGGAGCTGGTGGCGCCGTTCATGGTGTCCGGCATCGGCATGGCGATGTTCTGGGCCCCGGTCGCGAACGTCGTGCTCGCCGCGGTGCGGCCCGAGGAAGAGGGCCAGGCTTCGGGCGCGCAGAACGCGATCCGCGAGCTCGGCGGTGTGTTCGGCGTCGCCGTGCTGGCGTCGGTCTGGTCCCAGTACGGGAGCTACTCCAGCGGCCAGGCTTTCGTCGACGGGATGTTGCCTGCTTTGTGGATCGGCGCCGCGGTCGTCCTCCTCGGTGCGGTGGCCTCGTTCATGATCCCGAGCCTGAAGAAGTCAGCGGCGGAGGCTCCGGCTGAGTCCGTGGCGTACGCCGAAGCCGCGTAAGAAGCTCAGTTAGACCCGGCCGGCGACACCGCCGCCCGGGTCAGCTGCTCGACGACGCGGTGGTTCCGCTGGATCATCTTGGCCGCGTAGAGGCGATCGTCGGCCTTGCGGAAGAGCTCGAGCGGGCCGACGCCGTCCTCGGGCGATGCCGCCCAGCCGAACGTGATCCGAATGTCTTCGGCGGCGAGCGCGGCGCGCAGGTCCTCGCAGAGCGCGCCCGCCTCTGCCACGCGGCCCTCGGTGAGGATCGCGAACTCGTCCCCGCCGACGCGGGCGAGCTCGTCGCCGGGGACGACCGCCTGCGACAGTGCGTCCGCGAGACGGCGCAGCTCCCCGTTTCCGGCGGTGTGGCCGTGCGTGTCGTTGACCTGCTTGAGGTTGTCCATGTCGCCGAGCAGCAGCAGGAACGGGCGGGCTGCGCTGCAACGGCGTGCCAGCGCCTCGTCGAACATGCGCGTATTGAGGGTGTTGGTGAGGAAGTCGCGTTCCGCGAGCTCGCGAAGCTGTTCCAGGTGGCGCCGGTGCTGGTTTGCAAACCAGCCGACGAGGACGCCGCAGGAGGAGTAGGTGACGAAGCGGATTGCCGTCGCAACGGTGAGGACGTCGCGGGTGGGCAGGCGCGGGGTCGCCGCGATCGCAAGTGCATAGAGCGCCGTTGCGACCACCCCGCCGAGGAGCCCGACGCGCGTCCCGCAGGCGAGCGCGAGCAGCGCGACCGGAATGTAGAAGAAGTGCCCGAGACCTAGGCCGGGGACTTCGAAGACGACGAAGCTCATGAAGACAAGCGCGTAACACGCGAATGCGATCACGATGAGCAAGCGCCGGTGGAGCGATGCCGCAGGCATGCCAGTGTCAGCTTCGTCCCGGGTCGCGGGCCCCGCGTCCCTCGAAGGAGTGATCGCAAAGCGCACTATCCTTTGCTCCATGGCAGGCACCGAAGCGGTAGAGACGGGCCGCGTCACCGACGCCGACCTCCCGGCGCCCGACGTCTCGATCGTGGTGACCGTCTTCAACGAGGCCGCTTCGGTGGACGAGCTCTACCGGCGGACCATCGCGGTGCTCGATCCCGGCCCGCGCACGTTTGAGCTGATCTTCGTCGACGACGGGTCGACGGACGGCACGTTCGCAGCGTTGGAGCGCCTGCACGGCGGCGACCCGCGCGTGCGGGCGGTGCGGTTCAAGCGCAACTTCGGCCAGCATCCTGCGATGCACGCCGGCCTGTCGCGCGCCCGCGGCGACGTCTTGGTAACGATGGACGGCGACCTGCAGAACCAGCCGGAGGACATCCCGCGGCTGGTAGAAGCGGTCGAAGCCGGCAACGACGTCGCGAGCGGCCGGCGGCGCGCGCGCAAGGACCCGGTTGGCCGTTCCCTGCCGTCGCGCGTGATCAACGGCATGCTCCGCAGTTTCACGGGCGTGGCGATCTCGGACTTCGGGTGCGCCTTCAACGCGTACCGCCGCGAGGCCGTCGAGCCGATGCTCGGCTCGATCGGCAAGCAGAAGTTTACGAAGGCTCTGATTCTCTCGGGTGGCGCGAGTGTGATCGAGGTGGACGTCGCGCATGCGCCGCGGCACGGGCCGTCCCGCTACTCACCCCTTCGTCTCACACGTCTGGCACTCCACATCCTGGCCGGCTACTGGCCGCAACCTATCCAGTGGATCGGCGTGCTCCTGGGTGCGGTCTCGTCGCTGCTCGCGTTCGGGCTGGGGATCTACGGCGTTGCTTTTTGGATCGGCGAGTCGAACTTCCCGGGCCCCCTGTTCGGCGGCGTCGCAGTCCTGTTCGTCCTCGGCATCCAGGGCTTCATCCTGGCGCTGATCGGCGAGTACCTCGGCCGCATCCAACGCGACGTCGAGGGCCGCCCGATCTACACCATCGACCGAGAGCTCTAAGCCCTTACTCTCGGCGCAGTCTTGTCACGCCGGCGTCTCGTTTTGGGGTCAGACCCGACGACTGGTCCCCGTTGGACAGGGAATCCGTGTCTAAACAGAGTTGGGAGTGCGTCAGATCCGAACCGCCGATTGGAGCTTTCAGGAGCTAGTTCACCGTCAGCTGCTGCGGGGCGGCGGCCAGGATCGCTTCCTTCAGCTGCTCGTGCAGCGCGCCTTTCGTCAGGAGCGCGACGGCGCCCGCTTCGCGGGCCTGCTCGGCGAGCTGTGGCTCGTCGAGACCCGTGACGAGGATCACCCGCGTCTCCGGGCTCTGCTTGCGCAAGCGGCGGGCCGTCTCCAGACCGTCGATCTCCGGCATGCGCACGTCGATCACCGCGACCTCCGCGTGCTGGTTGACCGCCAGCTCGATAGCTGTGCGGCCGTCCCCCGCGGTTCCGATCACCGTCAGCCGGTCGTCGTGGCCGAGCAACAGCGCAAGCGCGTCGACGAACAGACGATGATCGTCGACGATCACCACCCGTACGGGACTGGACTGGAAATCTCTGGGCATGCTCGGATGGATCCGGGAGTTTCCCTCACCCTCCCCGGAATGGCTCACGGCCCAAACACGTAGTCTGCCTTCGTGGCCAAGCGCGTCCTCGTCACAGGCGGGGCGGGATTCATCTCGTCCAACTTCATCCACCATCTCCTGGCCAAGACGCCGTACGAGGTGGTGTCCCTCGACGCGCTCACATATGCGGGGAATCTCGACAACCTGAACGGCGCCATGTCGCACGAGCGGCTCTCGTTCGTGCAGGGCGACATCCGCGACGCCGAGCTCGTGCGCGACATCGTCGCCGAGGTGGACGTGATCGTGAACGCCGCGGCGGAATCGCATGTCGAGAAGTCGATCGAGGAAGGCGCCCGTGAGTTCGTCACGACGAACGTGGAGGGGACGCAGATCCTGCTCGACGCGATCCGCGAGGCGCCGGTGGAGCGGTTCATCCTGTTCTCCTCGAGCGAGGTCTACGGCACCGCGGAGTCCGCGCCCATGGACGAGGAGCATCCGATCAACCCGCGCAGTCCGTACGCGGCGACGAAGGCGGGGGCCGACCGTCTCGCCTACGCGTACTTCGTCACGTACGGGCTCCCCGTGGTGATCGTCCGGCCGTTCAACAACTACGGGCCGCGCCAGCATCCGGAGAAGGTCGTGCCGCGGTTCATCACGCAGGCGCTGCAGGACCGCCCGCTGACCATCCACGGCGACGGCCACGCGAGCCGCGACTGGCTCTACGTGGACGACGACGCCGAGGCGATCGAGGCCGTGATCGCCGCGCCGCTCGAGAACGTGGCGGGCGAGGTGCTGAACGTCGCGACGGGCATCGACATCTCGGTCACGGACATCGCGGATGCCGTGCTCGAGGCGCTGGGGAAGCCGTCCTCACTGAAGACGTTCGTACCCGAGAGGCTGGGGCAGGTCGATCGGCACATCGGCTCCACGGAAAAGATGGAGCGCCTGACCGGCTGGCAGGCGCGTACGTCGTTCGAGGAAGGTCTCGCGCGCACCATCGCGTGGTACGGCGAAAATGAGGTGTGGTGGCGGGGGATCCTCCAGA
>JBGPYI010000184.1:0-4686 GCA_041493175.1 Gaiellaceae bacterium
CGCCGCGCAGGCCGAGAGCTTCGGCCTTCGCGCGCGTGTAACTAACGAGGAACGATCCGGCGATCGCCGCGATGGTCGCGCCGAGGGCGACTTCGTTGCCGTGGCGCGCGAAGACTAGGGCGATCGCGCCGAGCATCGCGCCCTCGCCGACCCGGTCGGTCGTCGAGTCGAGGAAGGAGCCGAACGGCGTGGTCTTGCCTCCGGCCCGAGCGAGCGCACCGTCGAGGATGTCGAGGATCGAGCCGACGACGAAGACGAAGGCGCCGAGCCAGTAGAAGAGGAGCTTGTCGCGGTATTCGAAGTACACGAGCACGGCGGCGGCGAGGCAGAGCGAGACACCGGCGGTCGTGAGTGCGTTCGGGGTCACGCGCGTACGTGCGAGGCCTCCGATCGAACGGGACGCCAGCGTGCGCGCTCCCGTCGTGTAGCCCTGCTTGACGCGTTGCAGAACGGCGGTTTCCCTTATGTCCTCGCCCATCGCATTCCTGCTATGTCTGAACTATAGCAGGCTTGCGATGACGCTCTTGAACCGGGCTCGGTACACGATCGCGAGCGCGATCACGGCGAGCACGATGCCGGCGAGGACGTCGAGCCAGAAGTGGTTGCCGGTTGCCATCACGGCAAACCAGACCCACGCCGGCCAGAGGAGCCAGACCGCCTTCCAGACCGGCCGGCGGACGGCGGACGCAAGGATGACTCCGGCGATCAGTGCGTCGGCGGCGTGCAGGCTCGGCATCGCCGCGTACGGGTTCGACGCGAGTTCGACGAGGCCGCTGCCGTGATTCAGACCACCGAATTGGCTCAACGTGTCCGTGAAGCCCATCGACGTGAACAGGCGCGGCGGCGCGGTCGGCAGGAACACGTAGCCGATCAGGCCGAGCACGTTCGCGAGCAGGATCGTGTTACGGAACCGCGTGAACGCCTCGTTGCGCCGGAAGTAGACCCAGAGCAGCGCAAGCCCGACCACGGTGAACTCGGAATTCCAGTACGTCCATGAGACAAGCGTCTCGAGCACCCGCGAGGACTGCGTCCAGCCCTGCAGCGTCAGCTCGCCGAGGCCGGCGAGACGCTGCTCGACGTCGATCACACGCCACCCGTTGGCGAAGGCGCGCGTGGGATCGCGGTCGGCGACGCCCCGCGCCACCTGGTAGGCCGCGAGGAAGCCGAACCAGATCAGCAGCTGGTAGCCGAAATCGGCGTAACCACGTGGGAAGAGGCGCCTTCCGGCTGCGATGGCGGCGGTCATGACCTACGAATTCTAAACGTCGGTGACGCTGCCAGAAATCCCCCGCTTGTGGCGTTATTCGCCTATTTGCGACATTGACCCTGAGGCGCCGCTTGCGGTGCCGCCAAGAGTGGCGGCGGGCTTTGCCCGTCGGCACGTCTAAAAACGAACGTCCGCCTTTGGAGCTATCAGCCGCCGATCTGTGACATGGATCGGCTCGCTCGCACGAAGCCGGGGTCGTTGATTCTGTGTTTCAACTCCTTATGACGTACGGCGAAACGGAGGAGCTCGATCAGCTCATCGTCGCCGGCGCCCTCGCGCAAGGGGGTCTTCAGGTCCCATTCCCGTCGTGAGAAAAGGCACGTGCGCAGCTGCCCGTCGGCGGTGACGCGGATGCGGTCGCAGCTGGAGCAGAAGGGCTCGGAGACCGGATTGACGAATCCGAGCTCGCCGACCCCGTCCGCGAAGCGAAAGCGCCGGGCGGTGGAGGAAGGCTTTGCGGGCACCTCGACCAGAGGGCCGTGCTCTGCCTCGATGATCGCGCGGATCTCCGCGCCCGTCAGGACGTCGTCCTCGCGCCAGGCCTCGTCGGCGTCGAGCGGCATGAACTCGATGAAGCGGACGACGTACGGCTTGCGCCGCGCCAGCTCTGCGAGCGCCGGAACTTCCGTTTCGGTGAACCCCTTGACGGCGACGCAGTTGACCTTGATCGGCCGCAGCTCTGGATAGCGCTCGGCTTCTTCCAGCCCGCGCAGGACCGCGTCGAGCGCATCGCGTCGGGTGATCTCCGCGAAGCGCACGTGGTTGAGCGAGTCGAGCGAGACGTTGAGGCGTTGCAGGCCAGCACGGACCAACGGCCCGGCGAGCCGGTCGAGCAGGACGCCGTTCGTCGTCAGCGAGAGATCACGGACGCCGTCGATGGCCGAGAGCATCTCGACGAGCACCGGCAGATCGCGGCGGACGAGCGGCTCGCCGCCGGTCAGCCGCACCTGGTCGACGCCGAGCCGCGCGAGCACTCCGACGAGTCGCGAGATCTCTTCGAAGCTGAAGATCTCCTGCCGGCCGAGCCACTGCAGGCCCTCCGCCGGCATGCAGTAGGTACAGCGGAAGTTGCACTTGTCGGTGACGGACACGCGCACCGACTTGATCTCCCGGCCCCACGAGTCGCGCAGCGGCTCCACGGAATGAGCTTAGCCCAAGGTTGAACCTTTACTCGTGGCCGCGTTCCGAGACAATCGCGCGGTGAGGGCCCTTCTTGCGCTGATCGCGGTGACCGCGGTGTGGGGCGTGACGTTCGTCCAGGTCAAGGACGCCGTCGCGATCTACCCGCTCTTCGCCTTCCTCGCGGTCCGGTTCGCGATCGCCACCGGGACGCTTGCGCTTCCGGCGGCCAAACGTGTCCGTGACCTTGGCCGCAGCGGCGCCGCAGGGGGCGCGTTCCTCGGCCTGCTACTCGCCGCCGGATACGCGCTGCAGACGGCAGGGCTCCAACGCACGACAGTCTCGAGCACGGGATTCATCACCGGGATGTACGTCGTGCTCACGCCGCTGATCGCCCTGGTGCTCTATCGCTCGCGCATCGGACTCGCAGCGTGGGGAGGAGTGGCGCTCGCGACCGCCGGTCTGGCGCTGCTCTCAGGGATTCACGCGGGCTCCGTCACGGGAGATCTGCTCGTGCTCGCGGCTGCGGCCGTGTACTCGCTCCAGATCGTCCTCATGGAGCGGTATGCGCCGCGCTACGACGCGCTGGCTTTCACGTTCGTCGAGATGGCGGCGGCGTTTCTCGGGCTACTCGTCGTCGCGCTCGCGCTCGGCGATCTTGGCGTGCCGCGTGGCTGGACGGTCTGGGGTGCGCTGCTCGTGACGGGCGTGTTCGCGAGCGCGCTCGGATATCTCGTCCAGACCTGGGCGCAGCGGCGCACCTCGGCGACGCGCACCGCGCTGGCGTTCACCATGGAGCCCGTGTGGACGGCGTTCTTCGGTTACACCCTTGCGGGCGACCGGCTGGGCGCACTCGGTTGGGGCGGCTGCGCCACGATCATGGCGGGCATTTTGCTCGCGGAGCCCGCCGCCGCCGCCGTTCTGGCGGCTAGACTTGATACAATACGGCTTAGATTTTCTCAGTAGACCCACAAGGAAAGGCAGAAACCAGGTATGGCAAAGACAATCGGCATCGATCTCGGCACCACCAACAGCGCGATGGCCGTGCTCGAGGGCGGCGAGCCGGTCGTGATCCCGAACGCCGAGGGCGGCCGCACGACGCCGTCTGTCGTGGCGTTCACGAAGGACGGCCATCGGCTCGTCGGGGCGCCGGCACGGCGCCAGCAGGTGACGAATCCCGAGAACACGGTCTTCTCGATCAAGCGGTTCATGGGCCGCAAGTGGGACGAGGTCTCCGAGGAGATGACGATCGTCCCGTACGAGGTCGTGAAGGGACCGAACGGGGACGCGCGCGTGAAGGCGGGCGGCAAGGAGTACGCACCGCCGGAGATCAGCGCGATGATCCTCCAGAAGTTGAAGGCGGACGCCGAGGCGTACCTCGGCGAGCCGGTGAGCGACGCGGTCGTCACCGTCCCCGCCTACTTCAACAACGCGCAGCGCGAGGCGACGAAGGATGCGGGCAAGATCGCCGGCCTCAACGTCGTTCGCATCATCAACGAGCCCACGGCCGCCGCACTCGCGTACGGCCTCGACAAGGAAAGCTCCGATCAGACGATCCTCGTCTTCGACCTCGGCGGCGGCACGTTCGACGTGTCGATCCTCGATCTCGGCGAGGGCGTCTTCGAAGTGAAGGCCACGAACGGTGACAACCACCTCGGGGGCGACAACTTCGACAAGGCGGTCGTCGACTGGATGGTCGCCGAGTTCAAGAAGGACCAGGGCATCGACCTCGCGGCCGACCGCATGGCGCTCCAGCGTCTCTACGAGGCGGCGGAGAAGGCGAAGATCGAGCTGTCGTCCACGATGACGACGCAGATCAACCTCCCGTTCATCACCGCGACGCAGGAGGGCCCGAAGCATCTCGACCTCCAGTTGACGCGGGCGAAGCTCGAGGAGATCACTGCCGACCTGCTCGCGCGCACCGTGGGCCCGACGCGGCAGGCGCTCGAGGACGCCGGCATCGACAAGGCGAAGATCGACCACGTCGTCCTCGTCGGTGGCATGACACGCATGCCTGCGGTGCAGGCCAAGGTCAAAGAGCTGATCGGCAAGGACCCGCACAAGGGTGTGAACCCGGACGAGGTCGTCGCCGTCGGCGCTGCGATCCAGGGAGGCGTGCTCAAAGGCGAGGTCAAGGACATCCTTCTGCTCGACGTCACGCCCCTGTCGCTCGGCATCGAGACCAAGGGCGGTGTGTTCACGCGGCTGATCGAGCGCAACACGACCATCCCGACGAAGAAGTCCGAGACGTTCACGACGGCAGAGGACAACCAGCCTTCCGTGGAGGTGCACGTGCTGCA
>JBGPYI010000159.1:0-5752 GCA_041493175.1 Gaiellaceae bacterium
CGCCGCGCTCGAGCGCGTGACGCATGCCGTCACCGCTGCTCCAGGGATTGGCGCGCAGTCTGAGTGAGCCCGCCGGATGGATGTGCTCGGCGACGAGCTCCGCATTTCCCTGGAAGCCGCCGGTCGCCAGGATCGCAGGCTCGGCCGCCTCCTCCCCGAGGCGAACGTCGCCCGCCGCACGAACCAGCGCTTCGGTCAACCCCCGCGGATCGAACCGCTTCCCGATCGTGCGCGGATTCCCGGTCGCGTGCTCCACCACCGGTGCGCCGAGCGACTCGAGCCACGCGATCCCGTCGTCGAGGCGTTCCCAGACGACGCGCTGCAACTCCTCGTCGCCGGTCGGGCACTCCGCGCGGAAGTCGTCCCACTCACGGAAGCGCCAGATCACACCGCTCGACAGAAGCATCGATCCGCCCGGCCGCGTTCCCTTCTCGTGCACGAGCGGCGTCGCGCCGAGCTCGTGTGCGCGCGCAGCGGCCGACAGCCCCGCCATCCCCGCCCCAGCGATGACTACTTGAGAGCGAATCCCGGCTTGTGCTCGACGTACTCGATGCGTACGCGCTCGGGCCCCCACACGAAGACGGCGCGCGTGTTCGCAGCGTCGACGACGACGTCGACGATGTTGCGCTCCTCCGCCTCCGTAATCACCGGGTCGACGTCGTCGACGAGCACGGCGACATGGTTCAGCAAGGGCTTCTCGGCATCGCCCGGGTCGCCGGCATGGAATTCCACGTACGCGCCGCCGACCTCGACACGCGGATGACCATCGTCCGAAGGCTCGGCGGCGTTGAAGCCGAGTGACGTGTATTCCTGCGCCGTCTGCTCGGGCTCGGCCGAGTACAACGCGACATGGTCGAGGTCGTATTCGACATCCGTCGGCGCCTCGACGAGCCGGATACGCACTCCTTCGCCGAGCTCGGCCTCGTCACCGTCGGGAAGCTCGGCGCGCGCACGATCGAGATCCGACACGCGGAGCGCAACGTGCTTGAACGCCCCCTGCTCGCGCGGGCCTTCGGCGGTGAACAGCGTCAGCTTGCCGCGCCGCGCATCGGAGCCGACCAAGGTGAACGCGTCCTGCCGGTCGATGACGTGCATCCCGACATGCTGCGTCAGGAAATCCACGATCGGCTCGCGATCCGCGACCCAGAAGGCGACGTGATCCAAGGTCTTGGGCCTCACGACGCCAGCGTACCTACGGGTTACCGGTCTACCGAGACGCCGCTCTCGCGAGGGTTATTCCAGGGGTGGATTCTGGACGTCGTGCTCCGTCGCGTATTCGTCGGTGAGCTTGTTCACGACATCGAGGCCCTCGCCGTACGCGTAGTTGATCTTCACGAACGGCTGCCACTTGTCCGGCAGGGCGTCCTCCGGGAAGATCGCCTCGACCGGGCACTCCGGTTCGCATGCCCCGCAATCTATGCACTCCTCGGGATCGATCACGAGGATGCGGTCGGCCTCGTGGATGCAGTCGACAGGGCAGACGTCCACGCAGGACAAGTCTTTGATGTCGATGCACGGCTCGGCGATGATGTACGTCACTGGCGGCGACCTACTCTACTGACGAGGTCAGCTCCTCGACGATCTGAGCCGCGCGCTCCTGGAGCGCGTTCTTCACGAGCACCTGGTCGAAGCCCGCCTCGTGGGCGCGCCGCAGTCCGGCCGTGTCGGTGTGCCCCCCGAACCCGAGGATTGGTATCTCCGGATACGAGTCGGCGACGTCCATCGGATCGACGCGGCTGATGTCCGCGATCACGAGATCGGGCCAGTCCACGCTGTCGGTCGTGACAAAGTGATGTCCAGGGAGCAAGGCTTCGAGCTTGCCCCGAAAGTAGACATCGACCCCACAGAGCAGGATCGTCGCCACGCCGAAAGGGTATCGCGCTTCGGCGTGCTCACTCAAGCCCTTGGTAGGGTCGCCCGGGTGGAAAACGGCTTCGTCACCGTCGCTCGGCTCGAGGATGTTCCGCCCGGAACCATCCGCAGCGTCAAGGCCGGCGAGGAGGAGATCGCGCTCGCCCACTGCAACGGCGGCTTCTACGCGGTGCAACCGCACTGCCTCCACCTCGAGGGGCCCCTCGGCCAGGGCAAGCTCGAGGGGTGCGTGCTCACGTGTCCCTGGCACGGCTGGCAGTACGACGTGAGAACAGGCCAGAACGAGTTCGACCTCGCGATCCAGCTGCGCACGTACGACGTCCAGGTGGAAGACGGAGAAGTTCGAGTCCGCCTATAGGACGGGGGTCGAGCTGATTCGAGCCGGCGAATACTTCGCCGCGCACGAGGAGCTCGAGGACGCGTGGCGCGCGGCGCCCGTCGAAGAGCGCGACTTCTTCCAGGGCCTCGTGCACGTCGCGGTGGCGTGGTACCAGGCCGGGCGCGGTCGCAAGATCGGGACCGAGCGGCAACTCGCCAAGGCGTTGCGGCGTCTCGAGCCGTTCGCGCCCACGTATCGCGGCATCCAGCTCGAACCGCTGCTGGCGCAGCTACGCGAGCTGCACGAGCAGGGCTCGCTCGACCTGCCGCGTCCGCGGCTCTAGAGATCGCCGAGGCCGATGGCCTCGAGCAAGCGGTGCGTGTAGACCTGCACGCGATAGAACTCGTCGAAGAAAAGGAGCAGGCCGAGCCCGACGAGGATGGTGCCGCCGACGATCGAGAACACGCGGTAGTGGTCGCGCATCCAGCGGAACAGCGTCATGCCCCGCACGAAGAAGACGGCGACCAGTACGAACGCGGCGCCGAGACCGGCCGAATAGGCAGCCAGCCAGGCGGAGCCGCGGATCATTGTGTCGGAGTTGCCGGCCGCGGCGAAGGCCGCGGCGAGGAACGGCCCGACGCACGGTGCGGCGCAGATTGCGAAGGCGCCCCCGAGCAGAACGCGCGAGCCGCTCTTGCGCGCGCCTTGGATGAGCCCGCCCGCCACGAGCCGGTCGGTCCAGGGCAGCAAGCCCATGAAGGCAAGGCCGGCGACAACGAGGATGAAGCCGGCGAGCGCCTGCTTCGTCTGGTCGTTCATCACGCCTGCGATCAGGTTCGCCGTGGCGCCCAGCGCCACGAACACGATCGTGAAGCCGGCGATGAACGGGAGGCTCGCCCAGGCGACGCGCCGACCCACGCCGGGGTCGCCGAATCGCTGCGCCTCGACCGCCGACACCGCCGAGAGGTACCCCGGCACGAGCGGCAGCACGCAGGGGAACGCGATCGAAGCAAAACCGAGCAGGAAGAGCCCGCCGGCCTTCTCCATCAAGTGTCCCACCGCGAGAGCTCGTCGTCGAGGCGCCGTTCCAGTGCGGGATCGAGGCGTGGGCCGTCGGGTTCGCGCTCCCGCGCACGCGACCAACGCCAGGCGCCCGCACCCACGATGACGGCGGCGGCGAGGATCCCCGCGATCGGCAGCCACCAAGCGAGAAGGCCAAAGCCCTTGTGCTCGGGTGCGGCCAGGATCGCATCGCCGTACTCGGTGACGAGCCGGTTCTTGATCTGGCTCTTGGTGTCGCCCGCCGCGATGCGCGATGCGATCACGCGCTTGATCTGTTGCGCTGCGGGCGAGTTGGACTGATCGAGCGTCGTCCCGCATACGGGGCACATCACTTCGCCTTCGAGCTCCGACAGCGCCGGATGCCGCTCGCTCGCCCGCGCCACGGGAACCACGAGGAGCGCAGCGAGCACCACGAGCGCCAACCCTCTCACGACGATGCGATCTGTCGAAGGTAACGCGGCAGATCCTCCTCGACGATCAGCTCGCCGACGACCTTGCCGCTGCGTGCGACGAAGAAGATGCGCGGAATCGGCAGCCCGCCCCACTCCGTCAAGACGCTGCCGCTGCCGTCGTGCACGCTCGGGTACGTGATGCCGTGCTTTCTCTGCCATTTCCGCGCGTCGTCCGAGAAGTCCTTCGTGTTGACGCCGATGAATGCGACCCGGTCGCCGTATTCCTTTCGGCGCGCCGCCTCGAGGCGCTTCGACTCACGGATGCACGGGATGCACCACGAGGCCCAGAAATCGAGGACGATCGGCTTCTTCCCGCGTAGTGACGCGAGGTCGATGCGTCCGCGGCCGTCGAGCCGGGGCAGGTCGAATGCCGGCGCGGTTGGATGCTCCCCGTCCTTCAACGCCTGCGACACGCCCTTGCTGCTGTCGTTGGCCACGCGCCAGCCGAGCAACGCGAGCAGCCCGACGACGAGCGCAACCGCCAGCCCCTGCGCCGCGAGCCTGGCCGGTCGCGCCATCAGGATGCGACGATGAAGACCGTCGTGCCGATCTCGACGTGGTTGAACAACCACTCGGCCTGCGGGATGTGCATCCGGATGCAGCCGTGCGAGACCGAGTACCCGATCGAGCCGTCCGAGGGCGTGCCGTGAATGCCGACACCCGGTGCCGAGAGGCCCATCCACCGAGTCCCGAGCGGATTGCCGGGACCCGGCGGAATCGGGCTCTGCCCTTGCGCCCACGGCGAGTCCGGCGGATACCACCACGGGTTCCTCCACTTGACGACGATCGCGAAGCGGCCGAGCGGCGTCGGATACTGATGCTGGCCGGTCGCGACCGCAAAGAGGCGGCGATAACGCATCCCGTCGTAGAGGAACAGCCTGTTCGACTTGCGACGGATGACGATCACTGGCCCGAAGTTCGCTCGCGTCACCTTCGGGCGCACGTTTGCCTGCGTCAGCGGGATCCCGGTGCGCACGCCACCCGTAACCGCGGCTGCGACGTCGCGCACCGCGCTGCGCCGGTCGAGCTTGCGCCCGGCTCGTTCCTTCGACAGCCATGGACGCAGGTGCCTGAGAAAGAGCTTGGCGTCGACGGCCGGGCGGTCATAGCGCTTCGCGAGCGTGGCGATGAAGGCGGCCGTCTCTCCGGGAATGACGCTGACGCCGAGCGGAATCGCGCTGTTCGGCTCCGCGGTCAGCGCCAGCTCGATCGCCTTGTCGACCACCGGCGTGGCTCCAAGGATGTCCGGGGTGACGAGGATCCGCGTCGAGCCGAGCTGGAGCTCGAGCGGCGTCTGGAACCCTTGCTGGACGGCCGTCGTCGCCGCATCGGGAGTCAGCCCGCCAACCTGCACCCCACCGATCGTGACTCCGAGCGGAATCGCGGCAGGCGGGTCCGCCGCTGCCACCAGGGAGGCGAGCACACCGGCGATCGCGAGGCCGGCGAGGATCGAGAGGAGGAGCGAAACGCGTTTCACGCCCTGAACATCGTAAAGATCCGCGGATCGTTCGTGATGATTCCGTCGGCGCCGTCGCGGACGAGCCTCTCGGCCAGCCTCGGGTCGTCGACGGTCCAGACGTAGACGGCGGCGTCGAGCTCGTGTGCGTGGTCGATCGCCGCCCGGGACGCAATCGAGTAGTGGAGGGTCGCCGCGATCGCGCTAGCCCTGGCGAGCAAGACCGGCAGACGGCGAGGCAAGGACGCGCCCATGGAGGCGAGGGCGCGGCGAAGGACTGGCGCGAGGGGGCCGCGCTTCGCGACCCCGAAACGATCGCGAGGCAACGTGTAGGAGCGCGGCAGCTCGGGCTCGAGCTCCGCCAGGCGCCGGAGAGACCGCGCGTCGAAGGAGCTGACCCACGAACGGTCGAGGACGCCGTGTCTGCGCACAGCCTCAACGACCGCCGCTTCGATGCCCAGCCTCTTGAGGTCGAGCTGAAGCCCGATGCCGGGCAGCCGGTCAGCGCAGAACGCCAGTGCTTCGTCGAGCGTCGGAAGATCGGGCGCGACACGTCGCAGGCCTTCCAGATCGCGGCTGCGCACACGGCCG
>JBGPYI010000034.1:0-12010 GCA_041493175.1 Gaiellaceae bacterium
AGCGTGGCCGCCATCACGGCGTTCTCGGTCGCCATCACGCTCGCCTCGTCGAGGAAGATGTGCTTGCCGCGCAGCGAGTCACCGCGCATCTCGTAGCGGCTGCCGATGTCGATCTGCGCGCCGAGCTCGGCGAAGGCGTGGATGTGTGGATCCAACCGGCGGCGGCCGATCACGTCGCCGCCGGGCGGAGGCGCGCTCACGCTCCCGACACGCGCGAGCAGCGGGCCGGCCAGGAGGAATGATGCCCGCATCCGGCTACAGAGCTCTTCGTCGAGCTCGTGCTTCAGCACCGCGGCGGCGTGAACCTGGACGTCGTTGGGCCCGGTCCAATCCGCCTCGACTCCGATGTCGTTTAGAAGCTCGATCATCGTCTCGACGTCGACGATCCGCGGAACGTTGTGCAGGAGAACCGGCTCGGCCGTGAGGAGACAGGCGGCAAGGATCGGCAGGGCGCCGTTCTTGTTGCCGGACGCCCGAATGCGTCCTTGGAGCGGCCGTCCGCCCTCAATGACGAACCTCTCGGCCGCCCGCCCGATCACGGCGGTCTGTGACATCGCGGTAGCCTACCCAGGCCGTGGAGACCACACGCGAACGGGCCTGGGAGACGCTTACGAAGTACACGCAGAGCGAGGCTCTCCGGCGTCACGCGCTCGCCGTCGAGGCGTCGACCGCGTGGTACGCCAGGCACTTTGCCGAAGACGAAGAGCTGTGGCGCGTCGTCGCGCTCCTGCACGATTTCGACTACGAGATCCACCCGACGCTGGATAAGCACCCGCAGGACGGGGCGTCCATCCTGCGGGAAGAGGGCTATCCGGAGGAAGTGATCGAGGCGGTGCTGTCGCACGCAGAGCATCTGGAGATGCCGCGCGACACTCCCTTGAAGAAGACGCTGTTCGCCTGCGACGAGCTGTCGGGCTTCGTGCACGCGTGTGGGCTCGTGCGGCCGACGGGCATCGACGGGCTCGAGCCCAAGTCCGTGAAGAAGAAACTGAAGCAGCCGTCGTTCGCCGCGGGAATCCATCGCGACGAGGTGTATGCGGGCGCCGAGGGGCTGGGGCTCGAGCTCGACGACCACATCCGCAACGTCGTCGAGGCGCTGCAGCCGATCGCGCCGGAGCTCGGGTTGCGCACCGCAAGCACCGGGGGGGCGGAGGCATCGTGAGCCCGCAGCTCGACTTCTTCGGCGTCGTCGTAAGCGACATGGCGCGCTCGGTGGCGTTCTACCGCCTGCTCGGGCTCGAGTTTCCGGAAGGAGCCGAGGACGAGCAGCATGTCGAGGCGCCGCTCCCCGGCGGCATGCGCTACGCGCTCGATACAGAGGACGTCATCCGGTCGTTCGACCCCGACTGGAACCGGCCGTCCGACGGTCACGCCGGCGGTGGGGCCTTCCGCTGCGACTCGCCGGACGAGGTCGACCAGGTCTGTCGCGCTCTCCTGGCTGCAGGCGCGTCGCCGCACAAGGAACCGTGGGACGCGTTCTGGGGCCAGCGCTATGCGCAGGTCAAGGACCCGGACGGGACCGTGATCGACCTGTACGCGCCACTGCCCGACAGCTAGAGGTACGCGGCGCGTCAGGAGCCGAGCGCGGCGACGAGACGGTCGATGTCCTCGTCGCTCGTCCACCAGCCGCACGACGCGCGCAGCCAGCCGGTCCCGGGCAGGTCACGCACGATCACTCCGGTGTCGTAGAGCCGCGCAGCTTCCGTTGCAGCGTCGCCCGCCGGAACGAACGAGACGAGTGTGCTCTCGCCGCCCTCCGCGACGAGCTCGAAGCGCTCACGCAGGGCGCGGCGACAGCGCTTCGCCATCTCGGCGGCGCGCTCGAAACGCCACTCGGGCGCGCCTGCGAGCGCCGCCTCCAGGCCCGCGAGGCTGGGTGTGGCCAGCCAGCCCGAATCGAACCGCGCTGCACCCTCTGCGGGCACGAAGGTCCCGTCCGGCTCCAGAGACTTCTGCGCGAAGGAACTCGGGATCCCGACGCCGAGGCGGTTCGGGTCGCGAACGTACAGCGCGCCCAGCGGCTCCGGGCCGCAGAGCCACTTCTGGCATGACACCGTGTAGTAGTCGAGCTCACCCACGTCGACCGGGATCGCGCCGACGGACTGTGCGCCATCGACAAGAACTGGCAGGCCGCTCTCGCGCTTCAGCTCGTGCACCGGCACTACCTGCCCGGTCGTCCAGAGCACGTGCGACAGCGCGAGCAGCCGCGTGCGCGGCGTGATGCACGACAGGATCGCAGGGAGTGCAGCCGCCGTCGGCCGTGCCGCCACCTCGGCAACTCGGACGCGCACACCCGAGACGTGCAGGGGCAACAACAGCCCGGGATGCTCGGAGTCCGTCGTCACGACCTCGTCATCCGGTCCGAGCTCCAACCCCGACAGGACGATGTTGCAGCCGTCGGTCGTCGAGCTCGTCAGCGCCACGTGGGCAGACGGCGTACCGACGAGTGCCGCAATCTGCTCGCGCACGCGGGCACGGAGCTCGAGCACGCTCTTGAACCACCCGTGACCACCTCGCCCGTGCTCCTGGTCGAAACGAAGGCGTTCTTCAATCGCGGAAAGCGTTGGCCGCGAGAGCGGGCCGAGCGTGCCGGCGTTGAGATACGCGAAGCGCTCGAGAACGGGGAAGAGCGCGCGGGCTTCGTCGAACGTCAAGCGACCTCCCGTTCGACCGGTGCGTGATCGGAGAGCAGCCGCCCTTCGTGCAGACGCCGCTCCGCCGGCCAGCGCACAGGCGGCGAGGCGTCGAGACCCTGGACCAGGACGTGGTCGATTCCCGTCGGCGTCGGGCCGCTGAATCCCCACTCGGCCCCGATCAGATCTGCGAGCGTCCGTGAGTTGCTCACGCTGAGGTTGAAGTCACCGCAGAGCAGCACCGGCTCGCCCGGCTTGGCCATCCCGTCCACGAACACGGCTGCGCGCAGCAGCTCGACATCCGGCACCCGCTTGTCGGGAAGACCCGTCGCGTGCAGGTTGCCAACGACGAGCGTCTCGTCCCCGCGCTGGACGCGCACCGCGTGGCACACACGCCGCTCTTTGCCCCAGGCGAGCCGCTCGACGATTCCCAGTCCCAGCCGCCGCGCCTGTGCGCGCCGGAAGCGGAAAGGGTTGAGGATCACGTGCCGATGTTCCCGGACCTGCAGCTCCGAGCCGAGCAGGATCGCATTCGCCTGTCCCGTGAACGCCGAGCGCAGCAGCCCATGGTCGAGCTCGGTGAGCACGCGGCCGAGCTCGGAAGTCGAGGGGAACGGCCCGAGACTCGGACGCTCTGCGACTGCCCCGATCGCCGGCATCCCGCTCCAATCGTCCAACAGCCCGAGCGCCCAGACCGGCACTTCCTGCAGGCAGAGCACTGCGGGGCGGTCGGCACTCGCAAGCCGCACCATCTCCCTGAGGAACGCCTTCCGTCCCGGCGGCTGCGTGTTCCCGTGGAAGAGGTTCCAGGTCCGGACAAGCAGGCGTTCTACTGTACTGGCGATGCGAGTCGTCATCTCGGACCCGCCCGCGTTCACGCCGGCCTACGACCACGAGCTCGCCGCGGCGCTCGCCCGCCGCGCGATCGACGTCGAGCTCGTCACGTCCCGGTTCCGTTTCGGCGACACGCCGGACCCCGTCGGCTACCGGCGCAGTGAGCCCTTCTACCCGGTCTCGTCGAGGATCTTCAAACGCTCCCGGTTGCGCATCCCGCTCAAGGTGGTGGAGCACCTTCCGGGCACGGCGGCGCTGCTGCTTCGACGTCCGGACGTCCTGCATCTCCAGTGGCTTGCGGCGCCCGAGCTCGACCGGCTGTTGCTGCGGCCGCGAGTGCCGACGGTCTTCACGGCACACGATCTCCTGCCGCGGCGGACGGCGCGGAAGCAAGGGCTCTGGAGAGACCTCCTCTTCCGGTTCGACCGTGTCGTCGTCCACAGCGAGCGCGGGCGGGCGAGCCTGGCCGACCTCGGCGTCGACGCGACGGTCATCCCACATCCCGTCTTCCCCAGCGATCCCGAGCGCGCCGACGACGGCCGCACGCTCCTCTGTCTCGGCACGATCCGGCCGTACAAGGGGATCGGAGACGCGATCGCGGCGACGAAGCAGATCCCCGGTGCACACTTGCTCGTTGCGGGCGATCCGGTCGAATCCGTGAACGGCTACCGGGCCGAGGCCGGCGACCTCGCGGAGTGGCGGCTCGGCTACCTCTCGCAGCACGAGCTCGAGCGTGCGCTCGGCGAGGCCACCGTCGCACTCTTTCCCTACCGGCCGGAGCTCGACCAGAGCGGCGCGCTCCTCCAGGCACTCGGTGCCGGGGTGCCCGCCGTGGCGTACGACGTCGGCGGAGTCGCGGAGCCCATCGAGAGGTTCGGCGCGGGACGCGTGGTGCCGGCCGGTGACGTCGAGGCGCTCGCCGGCGCGGCGCGTGAGCTGCTCGAGGACTCCGCGGCGCTGGAGCGCGCCCGGGCAGGTGCCCGACGCGCGCGCGCCACTCTGACGTGGGACGCGTCGGCCGATGCGCACATCCAGCTCTACGAGGAGCTCGTGTGAGGGTCAGGCGCGCACGCTTCTCGGAGCTCATCGATCGCCAGCTCGACATCTTCGGACGGGAGCAGCGCGGGCTCATCGAAGACTGTGTCGCAGCCGAGCGGGCGTACAACCAGGCCGACCGCGACGAAGCCGAGGAGCGTTACGGCGACTACGTCGACCTCGTCGAGACCGGCACCGAGGTTCTGGCCGATCTCCGTGACAACTTCGCATCGACGCTCGAGGAGGACGCAGCCGACGAGTACGAGCGAGCATTCAACCGAGCTGTTCTCCGGCGCTTCCGGCGCTTCGCCCTCGAGATCGAGGACCGCTGATGGCGCGGATCGAGGACTACGGCTTGATCGGCGACCTCCAGACCGCCGCGCTCGTGGGACGCGACGGCTCGATCGACTGGGCGTGCTTCCCGCGTTTCGACTCCGGCGCCTGCTTCGCAGCGCTGCTCGGCACGGCGGACCACGGCCGCTGGATCGTGGCGCCGCGAACCGACGCATGGGAAAGCGGCCGCCGCTACCGCCCGCGCACGCTCGTGCTGGAGACGGAGTGGGAGACGGACACCGGCGCGGTGCGCGTGCTCGACTTCATGCCACCGCGCGGGAAGGCGCCGGACATCGTGCGCATCGTCGAGGGGCTACGCGGTCACGTCGAGATGTTCTCCGAGCTCGTCGTCCGCTTCGACTACGGCGGCACGATCCCGTGGGTCAGGCGGACCGCGGACGGCCGCATCGCAGTCGCCGGACCGGACGGGCTGTGCTTCCGCACGCCCATCGAGCATCGCGGCGAGAACATGCGCACGATCGGTGAGTTCACCGTGCGCAAGGGCGAACGCGTCCCGTTCACGCTGACCTGGTACCCGTCGAACGAGCGGCCGCCGCGCGCGATCAACGCCGAGGATGCGCTGCGCGACACCGTGCAGTACTGGGAGGAATGGGCCGACCGCTGCACCTACGCCGGCAAGTGGAGGGAGGACGTCCACGCCTCACTCGTCGTGCTCAAGGCCCTCACCTACGCCCCGACCGGCGGGATCGTCGCGGCAGCAACGACCTCGCTGCCGGAGAAGATCGGCGGGGAACGCAACTGGGACTACCGCTACTGCTGGCTGCGAGACGCGACGCTGACCTTGCTCGCCTTCCTCAATGCCGGGTATCTCGCGGAGGCTCGCGCGTGGCGGGTCTGGCTCCTCCGCGCAGCCGCGGGTGACCCGTCGGCGCTGCAGATCATGTACGGCGTCGCGGGCGAACGGCGCCTCCATGAGTTCACGCTCGACGGGCTGCCCGGCTACGAGGGGTCAAAGCCCGTGCGCGTGGGCAACGCAGCGGCCAAACAGTTCCAGCTGGACGTGTACGGAGAGGTGCTCGATGCACTCCACCAGGCTCGCGTCAACGAGCTGGAGCTGTCGAAGGAGGCGTGGTCGCTCCAGCGCCAGCTGCTCGGCTTCCTCGAGGACGCGTGGAAGGAGCCCGACGAAGGCATCTGGGAGGTACGCGGCCCGCGCCGTCACTTCACGCACTCGAAGGTGATGGCCTGGGTTGCATTCGACCGCGGAGTTCAAGCCGTCGAGCGGTTCGGTCGCACCGGCCCCGTGGAGCGGTGGCGCGAGATTCGCAGCGAGATCCACCGTGAGGTCTGCGAGCGCGGCTTCGACGTCGAGCTCAACTCGTTCACCCAGTCGTACGGATCGAAGCGCCTCGATGCGAGCCTGCTGATGATCCCGCTCGTCCGCTTTCTGCCTGCGGACGACCCGCGAATGGTCGGCACCGTTGCCGCGATCGAGCGTCAGCTCGTCCGCGACGGCTTCGTCTACCGCTACACGCAGGACGAGGAAGGCCGCAGCGTCGACGGGCTGCCGCCGGGCGAGGGCGCATTTCTGCCCTGCACGTTCTGGCTCGCCGACAACTTCGCGCTGCAGGGCCGGCTCGACGAGGCGGAAGAGGTCTTTCAACGCCTGCTCGACCTACGGAGCGATCTCGGCCTGCTTGCGGAGGAGTGGGATCCGGAGGCACGGCGCCAGTTGGGCAACTTTCCGCAGGCGTTCACGCACGTCGCGCTCGTCAACACGGCGTTCAACCTCAACCAGGAGGAGGCGCGCTCGCCGCTGGAGCAGCGTGCGCCGCACGAGGAACCCACGGCGTACTGAGCTGCGGCTATCTGTGACCGAAGTGGTGAGCGCCGGGCAGGCTGGCACCTACCTCGGTCTCCTCTGAGACCTGTCGCGCAAGCGGGCCGAGGGTCTCGAGTGAGCGGACGAGAACGTTCTGGTTGCGCTCGATCCGCTCGAAGCGGCCGCGCGCGAGGATGAGCGGCTCGCCGCGCACGATCGCGCGGTGCCTGTCGTAGACGGACGGCGGCACGATCAGGTTGACCGCGCCGAACTCGTCCTCGATCAGCATGAAGACGACACCGTTCGCGGTCGCCGGGCGCTGCCGCGCGACGGCCATCCCGGCAACGGCCACCTGTGCGCGATCCGGTGCCCGTTCGAGGTCTCGCGAGGAGATGACGCCTGCCGGCAGATGAGCGCGCAACAGCTCGAGCGGATGCACGCCGACCGAGAGGTTCGTCGTGCGGTAGTCGGCAAGCATGCGTTCCCAGACGGTCGGCTCCGGAAGCTCGGGTGTCGCCACGGTGGGATCGAGCGGAAGCGCGAGCTGCTTCTCCTCGCCACCCGACCCGGGGACGCTGTGCGAGCGCGGCACGAGGCCGAGCTGCCAGAGCAGCTGCCGCCTGGGCATTTCGAAGCAGTCGCAGGCGCCGGAAACGATCAGCGTCTCGAGACCGTGCTCCGACAGCTGCGTGCGCTGCGCAAGGTCGCGCACGCTCCGGAACGGGCCGCCTCGCTCGCGCTCCTCGACGACCGCCTTCGCCTCTGCTTCGCCGATGCCGTTGACATAGTCGACGCCGATGCGCACCGCGCTCTCCTCGACCGTGCACTTGGCGGAGCTGACGTTCACGTCCGGAGGCCGCGTCTCCACCCCGCGCCGCTGGCCGTCGCGGACGAGCGTCGCCGGCGGATAGAAGCCCATCGGCTGTGCGTTGAGAAGCGCGCACAGGAACTCTGCGGGATGGTGGTGCCGCAACCAGGCGGATTGGTACGCGAGCAGCCCGAACGCCGCCGCGTGCGACTTCGGGAACCCGAAGCCGGAGAAGCCGACGAGCTTGTCGTAGACCAGGTCCGCGGTCTTCACGTCCACCCCTTTCTGCAGCGCGCCTTCGACGAAGCGCTCGCGATACGCCTCGAGCGCGTCGTGCGAGCGCTTGCGGCTCATCGCTCGGCGCAGGCCCTCCGCCTCCCCCACGCTGAAGCCGGCAAGCGCGATCGCCACCTCCAGCACCTGGTCCTGGAAGACCACGACCCCGAGCGTCGAGCGTAGGCACTCCGCGAGCAGCGGATGATCCACCGGCGAGACGAACGATGGGTCCTCGCGCAGGCGTTGGCGGTGCTCGATGTACGGATGGACAGCCTTGCCCTGAATCGGGCCCGGACGCACGAGCGCGACCTGGACGGTGAGGTCGTCGATGTTCTCGGGCCGCGTGCGCAGCAGGCTCTGCATCTGCGCCCTGCTCTCGATCTGGAAGTCGCCGACCGTATCGGCGCGCTGGATCTCCTCGTAGACGGCCTTGTCGTCGAGCGGGATCCGGGAGAGGTCGATCGGCTTGCCCTGCAGCCGTGCGATCTGGTCGACGCAGTCCTCGACCGCCGAAAGCATCCCGAGCCCGAGCAGGTCGATCTTGAGGAAACCTGCATCGGCGCACGAGTCCTTGTCCCACTGGCACATCTGCCGGCCTGCCATCGCGGCCGGTTGCACGGGGACGAGCTCGACGAGCGGCCGCGACGAGATGACCATGCCGCCGGGGTGCTGCGAGATGTGGCGCGGCAGGCCGGCGATCTCACGGCAGACCTCGGCGAATGCGCGCCAGCGCGGCGACAGCAGCTTGCGCTCGGCGTCCGGAAGGAGCTGCAGCTCCTCGGCGACGCGCTTCGCGTTCCAGCCTTCCGACACTCGCGCGATGCGTTCGAGCTCCGCGTACGGGAGACCGAGCGCCTTCCCGACGTCGCGGATCGCCCCGCGGGAGCGATACGTCGCGAACGAGGCGACGAGCGCTGCATGCTCGCGACCGTAGCGTTCGGTGACGGCAACGATCAGCTTCTCGCGGATGTCGCGCGGGAAGTCGAGGTCGATGTCCGGGACCGAGTCGAGCTCGCGGTTGAGGAAGCGGCCGAGCGAGAGCCCCGCGCCGACAGGGTCCACGTGCGAGAGACCGGTGAGGTAGCAGACGAGCGAGCCGACGGACGAGCCGCGGCCGCGGCCCGGCGGCAGCGCATGGCGCGGTGAATCGCGGCCGCGCACCTCGAGCGCGCATTCGCGCGCGAGCTCGAGCACGTCCCAGTGCAGGAGGAAGAAGCCCGCGAGCCCGAGCTCGTCGATGAGCTTCAGCTCCTCCTCGAGCCGCGCACAGGCCTGGTGACGAAGTCGGTGGCCCCGCGGATAGCGTTCCTCGAAGGTGCGGTTGCAGACGTGCGCGAGCTGGACGATCGCCGGCTCCGGGCTGTCCGAGAAGTCCGGGTAGCGGTAGCCGAGCTCCTCCGTCAGGTCGAAGCGCAGCCGCTCGGCGAGCTCGACGGTGCGCGCGACCGCAGCGCGGTCCTCCGGGAAACGCTCCACCATCTCGGCCGGCGAGAGCAGGACGCACTCGTGATTGCCGCGCCGCTCGGCCTCACAACCGTCGAGGGCGCTGCGGTGACGGATGGCGACGAGGACGTCCTGCAGAGGCGCCCGGCGCTGATGGTGCGCATGGACGTCGCCGGTGACGATCGTCGGGACGCCGAGCATCTCGGCGAGATCACGCAGACCGGCGTTGCGACGCACGTCGCCCCGTTCGTACGGACGCTGGAGCTCGACGAAGAAGCGCTCGCTACCGAATGCGCGTGCCAGCCGCGCGGCAGCGTTCGGGTTGCGCACTGCGACTCCGTGCCGCGCGCAGCCGGAGAGGCAGACGAGCCCGTCGTTCAGCTCCTCGAGCAGACGTTGATCGAGTGCAGGATCCGCTGCCGGCTGGGATTCCTTTCCCACCGGACGTGTGTGCGCGTGCGCCGCGGTGAGCAGCCGGCAGAGATTCGCGTAGCCCTTCGCAGTCTCGACGAGGACTGTGACGTGCGAGCGGTCGGCGAGCGTCAGCTCGGCGCCGGTGATGGGACGCACGCCGAAGTGCTTGGCAGCGTGCGCGAACTCGAGCGAGCCGTAGACCCCGTCGTGGTCGGTGAGCGCGAGTGCGGGATAGCCGAGCTCGGCGGCGCTGACGACGAGCTCCTCCGGCAGCGAGGCGCCGTCGAGGAACGAGTACGACGAGTGCGCATGCAGCTCGACATACGGGACGGAAGTGCTCCTCGCGGCGCTCGGAGAGAGCTTCTCTTTCTTCCGCGTCCGATGCGGAAACTCGGGCTGAAGCTCGACCGTCATACTCGGCAGAGATGGGTGGAATCGTGCTCAGACAGAACGAGGGCGAAGAGGTCGCGATGACGCCCAGCCGTTCGGTGCTGATCAAAGCCGACCTCGAGCAGCTCACGGTGACGGAGTCGTGGTTTGGGTCGCGCCAGAACGGTGCCGCACCGCACATCCACAAGCGGCACGCGGACTCGTTCTACGTCCTCGAGGGACAGCTCACGTTTCTCACCGCAGACGGGGATCTGACTGCGCCGGCCGGCGCAACCTTTCTCGCCCCGTCGGGGGTCATGCACGGCTTCGACCATGACCGCGACGGAGAGGTGCGGTACCTCAACTTCCACACGCCCGCTCGTGGATTCGCGCAATCGTTGCGTGCGCGACGCGACCCGAAGACCTACGACCCCGTCGACTACGACTCCTTCGACCCGCACGAGGACGCGCCCACGGGAGCTGTCCTGCTCCAGCCCGGAGAGGGCGAGCGCTACGAAGCAGACACGCGCGTCGCGACGATCAAGATCGGCCGCGAAGAGCTCTCGCTGATCGAGTTCGAGCTCGAGCCGGGCTTCCAGGGACCGGAGCCTCACACCCACGACGATCACGTCGACTCCTTCTATGTCGTCGAAGGCGAGGCGGAGTTCCAGCTCGACAACGAGACGCTCCGTCTGAGCGCCGGTTCGTTCGTAGCCGCACCACCCGGTGTCGTACACACGTTCTCCAACCCGGGGTCCGGGCGGACACGCTTGCTCAACATCCACGCGCCGAGCAGCAACTTCCACGAGATCTTTCGCGCCCGCGAGGTGGACTGAGTGGACCCACGCGCCCGCTACGACGAGCTTGCCGACGATCTCGCCGCGCAGCACGACGACGTCGAGCTCGGCCAGATGATGGGCATGCCCGCGATCAAGAAGGGTGGGAAGATGATCGGCGGCTTTTCGAACGACGAGGGCGCGATGGTCTTCAAGCTCTCCGACGAGGCGGCGCGCGAACGCGCGCTCGCGCTTGACGGCGCGCACCTCTTCGACCCGTCCGGCGGGAAACGCGCTCCGATGAAGGAATGGGTCGTCGTGCCGGTGGCTCACACCGACAAATGGACCCACCTCGCCAATCAGGCATTCAAGCCCCCCGCTGGGTAAACCAGCAGCTGCGCTCCTCGTCGCGAAAGACAACGGCGTTCTCCCCTGACTGCAACACGACCTCGAAGTAGCGCCGGGACACCGGCTCCTCCGTCCACCACCGATCCACCACGCGCCACTCCTCGCGAACCACCTCGACCGGCTGGCGATTCACTCGCACGGGCGTCCCGTCGACTCGCGCCTCGACGACCGCCGCACGCGGCTGATTCAGTCGTCCCGCGGCACGAACAACGCGCGCGCTTCCGGAATGCGCGACCATGGTGCAACCTCCACGACCTGGTTGACCGACCCCGAGCCGGTGCTGGCGCGCACCTGGCGCAGGCCCTCCCGTAACCGAACGTCCAGCTCACCTCCTGCAGCCGGCAACAGCTCGAGCTGCTGCCCGTCGTGCTCGGTCAGCTCGACGAGCTCGAGCCGAAGCTCGAGCACCGGGGCCGGCAGCTCCGAGAGCTTGGGCGCAAGCGCAGCCTTGATGCGATCGAGCTCGGTGGTCGGATCGCGCAACGTCGCGCTTCGCCGCCAGGAGCCGCCGCCGACGAGGCGTGCCGACAGTGCCAGCTTGCGGACAAACCTTCCCCCGCGCTCCGGGCGTGCCAGCAGCGTTTCGACGAGCGCGCCGAAGGCACGCCGCAACGTCAGCTCGTTGCCAACCGCCTCCGGAAACTCCAGCGCTTCGACGATCTCCGCCGGCGGGCGGCGGCCGCGAACGCGCGCTCCCTCGCCGCCTCTCGCCAGGCCCCAGGCGCGCCGGCCGTCCGGCCCCAATCGTTCGGCCACAGCGCCACCTGGAAGCCCAGCAAGCTGTCCGACGCGCTTCACCCCGAGCTCGTGCAGCTCCGCGCGGCGGCGCGGCTCCATCGGCACGAGCTCGAGCGGCAGCGGCGCGAGGAAGTCGCGCAACCGCTCGTCGGAGACGACC
>JBGPYI010000195.1:0-4175 GCA_041493175.1 Gaiellaceae bacterium
CGCCCGCCGAGTTGCCCTCGACGATGAACATCTCTGCCAGCTCAGGGTCGCGCACCTGGCAGTCCGCAAACTTCTTTGCAATCTCGCCGCCGAAGGTGCCCTTGCGACGGGTCAGGTCGCGCGCCTTGCGCGCCGCCTGACGGGCGCGTGACGCCGAGATCGCCTTCTGGATGATCTGCTTGGCGTCGGTCGGGTTCTCCTCCAGGAACTCGGAGAGCTTGGTGTTGACGCTGGACTCGACGAATCCCTTGATCCACGGATTGCCGAGCTTCGTCTTCGTCTGGCCCTCGAACTGCGGATCCTGCAGCTTCACCGAGACCACCGCAGCAAGCCCTTCGCGCACGTCCTCGCCCTCGAGGTTGTCCTCCTTCTCCTTGAGCAGGCCCATGTCGCGTGCGACCTTGTTCACCGTACGCGTGAGCGCCGCGTTGAACCCCGAGAGGTGGGACCCACCCTCGTGCGTGTTGATGTTGTTGGCGAACGTGTAGACCGACTCCTGGTACGACGCGTTCCACTGCATCGCAACCTCGACCTTGCCCTGCTCGTTCTCGCCCTCGAAATACGCAATGCTCTTGTGGATCGAGTCCTTCGTGGCGTTGACGTGCGCGACGAAGTCTCTGATCCCACCTTCGTAGTGGAACTCGATCTCCTCGCCGCCGGCACGCTCGTCGATCAGGACGATCCGCAGGCCACGCGTGAGGAAAGCCGTCTCGCGCAGGCGCTGCTGCAGCGTTTCGGCCGAGAGCTCGAGCTCCTCGAAGACCTCCGCGTCGGGCAGGAACGAGATCGTCGTGCCCGTGTCGCCCTTTTCCGCCTCGCCGACCACTGCCAGGTCTGCGTTGGGCACGCCCCGGGTGAATTCCTGGCGATAAAGCTTCCCATCACGGCGCACTTCCGCGACCAACCACTCAGAGAGGGCGTTCACGACGGAGACGCCGACGCCGTGCAGGCCGCCCGAGACCTTGTACGGCGAACCGTCCGCGCCGAACTTTCCGCCGGCGTGCAGCTTGGTCAGGACGACAGTGAGCGCAGAGGTTCCCTGGTCCTCCATCTGGTCCACGGGGATGCCGGAGCCGTAGTCCTTGACCGTCACCGAGTTGTCCGGATGGAGCGTCACCTCGATCCTGTCGTTGCGACCGGCGAGGGCCTCGTCGACGCTGTTATCGACCACCTCGTAGACGAGGTGGTGGAGGCCGCGGGGGCCCGTCGAGCCGATGTACATGCCCGGGCGCAGCCGGACCGGCTCGAGCCCCTCGAGCACGGTGATGTCCTTGGCGGTGTAGGTGGCTTCAGTCATGAAAAAAGCCCTGCAAATTCCGTACTTGCGGGCGCCTTGGATTCTAGCAAAACGAGCGGTCGTTATCGTCGCGAGAAAGGCTTGCCGCAGCGGCTTTTGCGACCACTTTGCGGAGCTCTTCGTCACGAATCACTCGCGTGAGGGACTCGGCTTTCGCAACGTGTTCCGGAGTCGGCTCGGGAGGCCGCTGACGGACCTGGTCGCGGGGCTCTTGCGCAGGCTCCGGCAACGGTCCCGGCGCGAACGACATTCGCCGCGGCGCGACCTTTCCGAGGCGCGAGCGGATCTCCTCCGCGCGTGTCGTCAGCTCGAAGGCCCAGATCGAATCCTGCGTGTGGACGTGCAGCGTTCCGTCTCGTGCGAGGCGAGCCGGCCAAGCGTTGCGGGCGATCTCAGGACCGACTGCCAAGGGCCACGCCCCGACGACGGGTGCCATCCCCGACGCCGGGCCGAACCGGCCGAGCTCACGTGCCACTTCGCCTCCGACGCGATCCATCAGGCTGCCCTCACACAGCCCGGAGAGACCTCCAGGAGCTGTGCCGGGTCGACCGGAAGGGAGGAGGCCTGCGTCGCGGTGATCAGAGTCTGGCCCGTGCCGAGCACCCGCTCGGCGAGGACCCGCCGGCGATTCGGGTCGAGCTCTGAAAGGACATCGTCGAGCAGCAAGAGTGGTGCGAAACCACGGCGCTCGGCGATCAGTTCCGCCTCCGCGAGTAACAGCGCGAGCACGGTCAGGCGTTGCTCTCCCTGCGACCCGAAGTTGCGTAGATCGCGAGAGCCGCTAGTGAGGAGAACGTCGTCCAGATGCGGGCCGAGGCCCGTCGCGCCGCGCTCGAGATCACGCTCGAGACGAGCTTCGAGCGACTCGACCGTCGGAGGTTCGCCTTCGTAAGTCATGCGTGCGGACGGAAGGCCGAGCTCATCCGCACGCTCGCCGAAGCCCGGCGCGAGCCAGGTGATGACTTCGATTCGCGACTCGACGAGCTTGCGGCCAAGTGTCGCTACCTGCTCCGTCCAGGGCGCGATCGAGTCGCGCGACGAGTAGCCGGCGGCGGTGCGGCGTAGCGCAGCGTTGCGCTGTGCGACCGCCGCGGCGTACTCCACCGAGAGCGGCGCGCGCGCGGGCGCGAGCCTTCCGAGCACGCGATCGAAGTACGCACGGCGAACAGCAGGTCCACCCTTCACGACCGCGAGCCGATCCGGCGTGAACACGAGCGTCGCGACTTCGGAGCGCAACTGCTCCGCGGCGCGGAGATTCGCGCCGTTCAGCTTGGCCCGCTTCCCCTCCCCGAGCTCGAGCGTCACTTCCAGCTCGACTTTCGTGTCGCCGCGAGTGCCCCGCAGCGCGATCCGTCCCGCTTGCTCACCGAACCGCACGAGCTGCGCGTCGGCGCGCGTGCGAGGCGAGAAGCCCTGCGTGCCAACGTGCAGCGACTCGAGCAGGTTCGTCTTCCCTGCTCCGTTCGCCCCGATCACCAGCACGAGACCGGGCTCGAGGCCGAGGTCGAGCCGGGCGTACGACCTGATGTTGCGCAGAGAGACCGTCTGGACGATCACTAAGGCGTCGCGTTGCGACGCCGACCGTAGAGGGCGGGCGGGCTTGGCCCGTGCGCCCGTTTGCCTTGCAAACGCCCTTTCACCTTCGCCGCCAACCGGATCGATCCGTTCTCAGCCAGATCAGCCAGGCAACCGGATCGGCATGATCAGGTACGTCGGGTCGTCCTCGCCGCCTTCGATGACGGCAGGCCGGAGCGGCGAGATCAGGCGCAGCCGGATCTCGTCTTCGGTCATCGTCTCGATGCCCTCGCGGAGAAACTCCGCGTTGAAGCCGATCTCGAGTGGCTCGCCCGAAAACTGCACGGGGAGCGACTCCTTGGCCTCGCCTACGTCCTGTGTGCGCGCGAACACCGTCAGCTCTCCTTCCGCGAAGCGCAGCTGGATCGGCGACGTGCGCTGCACCATCACGCCAACCCGGCGAACGACGTCGAGCAGTTCGTTGCGCGGCAGCGTCACGTCGTGCTCGAAGGCATCCGGGAGGAGCTGCTTGTAGTTCGGGAACTGCCCGTCGATGCGGCGGGTCGTGAGCCACACGCCGGCGGCGGCGAAGACCACCTGGTTCTCGTGCACGCCGAGCTCGACGCTCTCGCCGGCCTGTGCGATGCGGGCTAGCTCAGCCAGTGCGCGTGCAGGGATGATCGCCTCGAGCTCAGGCACCTCTCCGCTCAACTCGGTCTCCTTCACCGACAACCGGTACGAGTCCGTCGCCGCCATGACGAGCTTGCCGGCTTCGAAGCGCACGAGGATTCCGGTCAGCACCGGACGCGACTCGTCACGCGATGCGGAGCGTGCGACCCGCGAAACGGTGTCGAGCAGCGATTCGCGATCGACCGTGAACGTTCCGACCGCGTCCAGGTCGGGCAGCCGCGGAAAGTCGTCGGCGGCGTATGTGTGGAGTGTCGAAGTGGAGGGGCCGGACGTCACGTGGACGACACTTTCCTCGGCTCGATGCTCGATCGTCACCTCGCTGTCCGGCAGGAGTCGCACGAGATCCACGAGTAAGCGGCCGGGCACCACGACCGATCCTTCTCCGTCGATCTGCGCGTCCAGAGACGAGCGCAGCGACAACTCCATGTCCGTCGCCGCGAGATGCAGCCGACCACCTTCCGCTCGGAGCAGCACGCCGGAAAGGATCTGGACGCTCGCACGGGTCGAGACAGCCCGAGCAACGACACCGAGTTTCTGCGCGAGCTCGTCGCGCTGAGTAACGACTTTCATCCCCGTCCCTACTATGGTGTTGGTTTCAATCATTTAAAACCTTGTTGTAGTAATAGTGGGTGTGAGGACCGTGGAGGAGGTCCCCTCCGCCCATGGTTGAGCC
>JBGPYI010000179.1:0-4943 GCA_041493175.1 Gaiellaceae bacterium
AGGGCTGCACGATCAGCCTGTGCCTGAACCTCGATCCGTCCGAGGTGCCGACCGCCGGTGACGCCCAGACGCGGATGAACGCCATGCTCCACGCCGCCGACAAGACCGACAGGACCGATCTGACCCACGAGCAGCGCGCCGCCCTGAAGGCCGACTTCGAACGGATCGCGACCTGGTTCGACGATGAGTTCCAGCGAGACGGGTCCCAGGGGCTCGCGGTCTTCGCCGCGGGGCTCGATAACTTCTGGCGGACGCTCTCGCTGCCGGAGCCCGTCCGCGACAGCGCGAAGGTCGGCCGTGACTTCTATGTCTCGCCCCTCGTCCCGCTCGTGTCGCGCGGGGACGGGACGATCGTCGCAGTCATCGGGCGCGAGCGGGGACAGCTTTACCGCCTGCGGGCAGGCCGGCTCGAGGAGATCGCCGAGCACTACGACGAGCAGCCCGGGCAGCACGATCAGGGCGGCTGGTCGCAAGGCCGCTACCAGCGGCACATCGAGAAGCTCGTCCAGGAACACCTGAAGGGGGTCGCGCAGGAGCTTGATCGCAGCAAGCGCCAACTCCAGTCGCCGAAGATCGTGCTCGTCTGCTCGGAAGAGATGCGGTCGGAGTTCACGGACGCCCTCTCGGCCGAGGTGCGCGCCGCATTGGTGGGCTGGACACCGGCACAGGCACAGGCCGGCCCGGCGGAAATCCTCCAGGCCGTGACACCGGTCCTCGAGGCGGCAGATTCCAAGGACGAGGCCGAGGCGATCGAGCGCTGGCGCGAGGAAGCCGGTCGAAACGCACGCGCCGCCTCGGGGTGGGAGCAGACGCTCGAAGCGGCGTCGGATGCGCGCGTCGAACTGCTCCTCTTCCAGGAGGGGGTCGACCGACCTGCTTTTCGTTGTCCGGCGTGCGGTCGGGCCGCGGTGTCCGAGGGGAGCTGCCCGCTCGACGGGACCCGACTCGAGCCGACCGACGCAGGCCTCGACCTGGCCGTGCACCAAACGCTTGCTCACGGCGGCGCGGTCTGGGCGATTCGCCACCACCAGGACCTAGCGCCGGCCGAGGGGATCGGCGCGCTGCTGCGCTTCTAGCGGCAGGGGCACTACGCCGCGTTGGTCGAGACGCCTCGGCATCGCTCGCGATGCCGATTAGAGGACGCGCGGGCTATGCCCGGGCGTCCGTCCAACACACGTTCTAGTCAAGCGTCCGTTCGAACGATTACGCCGCATCGACTGAGAGCTCGAGCACGGTCTCGCCCTCGAGCTCGTCCTGTTCCTCGACCGCGCGCTCGAGCTTCGTCCCGAACTTGTCGAGGCGTTTGCCGGCCTCGTGGTACTTGGACTGCGCATGGCCGAGATGCGTGCCGACCTTGTCGAAGTCGTCGGCGAACCGGTCGAAGTCGCGCCGGAGATCCGCCACGTACGCCATCACCTCGTGCGCGTGCTCTTCGATCTGCATGCCGCGCAGGCCGAGTGCGATCACCTGCAGGTACGCCGTAAACGTCGTCGGCGAAACAGGGAAGACGCGCCGTTCGTGCGCGTACGAGAGCAGCGCTCCGGTCTTACCGCACGCGAGCTCGTAGTACACCCCCTCGACAGGGATGTACATGAAGGCGAAGTCATAGGTGCCCTCGTCCGGGCGGATGTACTTGGCTGCGATTGCGTCGATGTGCTGCTTGACGTCCCGGCCGAACTGCCGCTCGGCGAGCTGCCGCTCGTCGTCCGTCTCGGCGTCGACGAGCCGGATGTAGTTGTCGAGCGGGAACTTCGAGTCGACGGGAATGGTCCGGTCGGCGCGCACGATCGCGTCCACCCGCTCCCCAGAGTCGAACGTGTACTGCATCTCGTAGGCCGAAGGCGGCAGCCGGTCGCGGAGCAGGTTCTCGAGTAGGAGTTCGCCGAAGCCGCCGCGCGCCTTCGGCGGCCTGAGGGCCTGCTCCAGCCGCGCGAGATCCTTCGCCCGGTCCAGCATCTGCGTCGTCGCTTCGTCCACCTTGCCGAGGCGCTCGTGGATCTTGTTCGCGGTCTGGGACGCGTTCTCGAGGCGGCGGTCGACCTTCGTGTCCAGCTCGCCGAGCCGACGGTCCATGGTCTCGGTGACTCCCACGAGCCGCCGATCGACCTCGGCGTTCCGCTCGGAGAGCTGCGAGCTCCAGTCCGTCCGCAGGTCTCGGAGGGCGCGCGCCAGCCAGGCGAGAGCAGCCGCCAGGCCCACGCCGAGCAGGAGGATGAGGATCACGTCTGTCACAGAGCCGACAAACGGTAGAGAGAGGATCGGACGGAACGAGCTGGGGCGGCCTCTACTTTCCGCCCCAGCCCCGGGCTCTCAGGTGTTCTCGCGCTCCGCGTGAGCCTCTGCGGCCTGGTTGCGCTGTTCTCGTGCCATTTCCTCGTGCTTACCGGCGCGATCTTCCGCCGCGCCTTCCCGCTCCTGCGCAGCCCCCTCGCGCCGCATCGCAGCGTCCCCCGTCAGATCGCCGGCCGCTTTCTTGCCCCGGCCGAGCAGCTTGTCGAGAAGTCCCATCTGGCCCTCCAACTTCTGGTTGTGAACGCGCTTCGAACTCTCAGTATCCGTCAAAGCGGAGGGGTCCACAAAAAACGCCAAAGCCGGCGAACCCGAGGGTTCATCGGCTTTGGCTCGACGAGCATAGGCCGCTCGAGCAGGCGCAGTCAAGAGCCGTCATCCGTGAAAAAACGCGCACGTTGCGAACTTCCGTCGCGGGCGTCCGTGGATGGGTACCCTTGCCCGCGCTGTGGCCAAAAAGGTGCGCACACCGCCTCCTCCCAGGCGTGTCCAGGCGCCCCAGCGGCGCGAGACTCGCCGCTCCGGGGGACCCCAGCGGTCGCCGTGGCTCTACGCTGCCGGTGGGGCAGTCGTCGCTGCGGCGATCGCGGCCGCGGTCCTCGGCATCGTCCTCACGCGCGACAACGGCGGCGGCGCCAAGACCAAGACGACGGCGACGAACTACGACGCGTTGCCCGGGATCCGGAAGACGAAGGCCCCGTGGCCGCCCGAGTACCGCTACTTGGCCGACCGTCTTTTGCCCCTCGGGCTGTCGACGCTTTCCAGTGAAGGCGTGGCCACGCACATCCACGCGCACCTCGACATCTTCGTGGACGGCAAGCGAGTCACGGTCCCGGCGCTGGTCGGCATCAATCCCGGCGCGAACTACCTGACCGCGCTTCATACGCATGACAATCGGGGCGTGATCCACGTCGAATCGCCGAAGGCGAACGACGAGTTCACGCTCGGGCAGCTCTTCGGCGAGTGGGCGGTCCACCTCGACGCCAACTCGGTCGGCGGCTACAAGGGGATGAAGTGGTATCTGAACGGCAAGCAGCAGATGGGGGATCCGGCAAACCTCGTCTTCAAGCCCCACCAGGAGATTGCGTTCGTCGTCGGCAAAGCGCCGGCAAAGATCCCGTCGAGCTACAAGTTTTCGCCTGGGGAGTAAGTGGGAATGCCGGGGGCGGGACTCGAACCCGCACGCCCCACGAGCGCGTCGCTTGCGATGCGCGCTTAGAGGAGGCGTGGGCTCTGCCCACGGCTCCGTCTGGGTCGAAGCATCGAGCCGTCTCGGCCGCCTGCCCCGAGTGCCGGGGGCGGGACTCGAACCCGCACGCCCCAACAAGGGGACACCCGATTTTAAGTCGGGCGCGTATCACCAGTTTCGCCACCCCGGCGTGGTCAGGATACCCCCCTTCATTGGCGCTTCCCGAGCCTAGACTCCGAGCGTGACCGAGCTCGAAGAGCTTTCTGCTGAAGAGGGGCGGCTCGAATGGGATACGCCGCTCTTTCGGACTGCGCTGGCGCAGTTCGAGCAGGCGATCCCCTACGCAGAGGTGAACGAGTCGATCGCGGAGCGGTTCCGCTATCCCGAGCGTGCCGTGATCGTGACGGTTCCGGTTCGCCGCGACGAGGGGCATGTCGACGTCTTTCCGGCGTACCGCGTCCAGCACTCGAGCGTGCTCGGTCCGACGAAGGGCGGGATCCGCTACGACCCGCACGTCACCCTCGGCGAATGTACTGCGCTCGCCGTCTGGATGACATGGAAGTGCGCGCTCCTGCGTCTGCCCTACGGCGGCGCGAAGGGAGGAGTGCGCTGCAATCCGCGTGAGCTGTCCGCGCGGGAGCTGGAGCGGCTGACCAGGCGCTATACGAGCGAGCTGCGCGGGGTGATCGGGCCTCAGGAGGACATCCCTGCTCCGGACATGGCGACGAACGAGCAGACGATGGCCTGGATCATGGATACGTACTCGATGCAGGTCGGCTACGCGGTGCCGGAGATCGTCACCGGCAAGCCCATCTCGCTCGGCGGCTCACTCTTCCGGCACGAGGCCACCGGAGCCGGCGTCGTGATGGTGATCGAGCGCGCCTGCCAGCGGCTCGGCTGGAACCTCGCGGAGCAGCGCTGCGTCGTTCAAGGCTTTGGGAACGTCGGTGGGATTGCGGCGCAGGAACTCGTCTCGAAGGGCGCGACCGTGCTCGCCGTCTCCGATGTCTCCGGTGGGATCTACTCGCCGGCGGGGCTCGAGCTCGACGCCGTACGCGCGTGGGTGGCGGCGCACGGAGCGCTCGAGGGCTATCCGGATGGCCAGCACGTCTCGAACTCCGAGCTGCTGGAGCTGCCGTGCGACATCCTGGTTTTCGCCGCCCTCGAGGGGCAGCTCACCGCGGAGAACGCCCCGCGCATCGACACGAAGCTCGTCGTCGAGGGCGCCAACGGGCCGACGACGATCGAGGCGGACGCGATCCTCGCGGAGCGTGGCATCCCGGTCCTGCCGGACGTGCTGACGAACGCCGGCGGCGTCACCGTCTCGTACTTCGAGTGGGTGCAGGACCTCGGGCGACTCTTCTGGACGCGTGACGAAATCCGCGCGCGTTTGGCGGAGAAGCTCGCCGATGCGTTCGACCGTGTCTGGAACCTGTCCCAGGAGAAAGGCATCTCCCTCCGGCAG
>JBGPYI010000140.1:0-6242 GCA_041493175.1 Gaiellaceae bacterium
GTCCAGGGCGAGCGGCAGCCGGGCTCGTCCTTCAAGCCTTTTGTCCTCGCGACTGCGCTCAGGCAGGGCATCTCGCCGGTGACGACCTTGCCGTCGAAGCCCGTTCTGATTTTCATGGGCGACAAGTACTGGCCGGTGCACAACTACGAGAACGACTACATCGGCTCTGCCGACCTCGCGACCGCGACGATCGTGTCGGACAACAGCATCTTCGCGCAGCTGACCCAGCTGGTCGGACCGGCGAACGTCGCGCGGACCGCCCACGAGCTCGGTATCACGCGGCATCTGAATCCCTACTTCGCGATCGGGCTCGGTGCCGACTCCGTCAGCCCGCTCGAGATGGCGCGCGCGTTCTCGACGTTCGCAAACGACGGCCGTCGCGTGGACAGCTCTGCATTTGGGAACCGTCCTCGCGCGATCGCGCGCATCAGCGACGCCGAGGGAAAGATGGTCGAGGACAACCGGCCGGTGAACCGCGTCGTCCTGGACCGCGATCAGAACGCGCTGCTCACGAGCATCCTCGAAGGCGTCCTCCGCTCCGGGACCGGCAAGCGCGCCAGGCTGCCGGACCGCACGGCCGCGGGGAAGACCGGCACGACGGAGAACTACGGCGATGCGTGGTTCGTCGGGTACACGCCACAGCTCGCGACGGCAGTGTGGGTCGGATACCCGAACCGGCTGGTGCCGATGCTGAGCCAATACCACGGCCAGGCGGTCGCCGGCGGAACCTTTCCCGCCGAGATCTGGCGCGCCTTCACCCAGCTCGCGCTGGCAGGCACGACGCCCGAGTCGTTCCCGCCGTACTCGTATCAGTACTCCTCAGCCAAACGTGTCGTGTGGCGCGACGGCGTTCTGCGGCTCGACAACGGCTACTGCCGCACGACCGAGTTGATCTCGTACTTCGTCGGCCACGGGCCGAGCCGCACCGCCGACTGCAAACCGAACGAGGTCGAGGTGCCTCGCGTGGTCGGCATGTCGCTCTTGCGCGCGAAGATCCGGCTCGGCGCGCAGCCCCTCACTCCGAACGTGGTCTACAAGCCGGCGCAGGCCAAGCAACGCGTCGACCTCGTACTCGACCAGTTTCCACGGAAGGGACGCCTGTCGTCGTACGACACCGTGACGCTCGTGCTCGCGAAACCGCTCCACGGCGTCGTGCCGAAGGTGAACGGCCTGTCGCTCCGCGACGCACGGCGCCGGTTACACCGCAGAGGCCTCGTGGCGGTGATCGAGCGCTTTGCAGCCGGCCGCGCGGGACGCGTGCTCGCACAGAGGCCGGTCGCCGGCGTTGCGGCTGCGCCGCGCATGAAGATCAGGCTCATCGTAGGCCACGGCTGATGTCCGGAGCTAGGACTTCGCTTCGCTCGTGGATTGAGAGCTCCGCGCTCCGCGCGGAGCTGCACGGCTGAGATACGGCGAGCCCGCACTCAGATAGCGCCAGCTCAGCTCGGTGCCGCGCGTGATGCCGATGCGCGGACCGGTGACGATCTCCGGGGTTTCCCCGCGCTCTTCGAGCCCGAACGGAGGAACGTCGAGCGCGAGCCCGTCGTGCTCGCGCGTAATGCCCAGCGCCTGGCAGAGCTTTCCCGGCCCCGAGCACAGCGCCCGCACGTCCTCCACCCCGCGCCGGCTTCGTTGGATGTCCAGCCCACTCGTCGGTTCCAGCGCCCGGATCAGCACGGCCTCAGGTACGCCTTCTTCCCCGCAGACGAGATTCAGGCACCAGTGAATGCCGTACGAGCGGTAGACGTACGCGTGTCCGGGCGGGCCGAACATCGCCGCGTTGCGCGCCGTGCGCCCGCGATAGCCGTGACTGGCCGGATCCTCCTGGTCATACGCCTCCACCTCCACGATCCGACCGCCCACATCGTCGACGAGCAGGGTCGCGCCGATCAGATCCGGTGCGACCTCGTGGACGCTCCGCGCGAAGAAGTCACGCTTCAGCATTCGCCTGAGCGTCGTAGCGGAGTAGCGCCGGGAACGCGGCCGCGAGGAGCAGGCAGCCCGCAACGGACGCGACGCCGCCCGAGACGATCGAGAAGCGCAGGCTGGTCACCGACGCAAGCGCGCCCGCTTCGAGGTTCCCGAGCGACGGCGCGGCGGCGACCTGCATGAACTCGATACCCGAGACACGACCGAGCATCCCCCGGGGAGTGATCCGGTAGACCATGACCGAGCGCAGGATCGCGCTGATCTGATCGCCAAGGCCGGCCAGCGCCAGTAGCAGCAGCGCCAGCCAGAGCTGTTGCGCAAAGCCGAACGCAGCGATCGCCAGGCCCCACAGCGAGGCAGTGACCACGACGCCGAGACCTTGCCGGCGCACGTGCCGCAACGGCCCGGAGAGCAGAGAGACGAGCAGGGCCCCAGCGGCGGGTGCCATGTACAGATAACCGACCAGCGACGGGTCGCCGAACCGGTGTGCCGCGATTGCCGGGAAGAGGGCGCTCGGCATCCCGAAGATCATCGCGTTCGTGTCGACGAGGAAGAACCCGAGGATCACCGGCTGGCTGCGTACGTACCGGAAGCCGGCGACGATCGAGCTCCAGCTCGGTCGGTCGGCGTCCTCCCTCGCGACGAGCCGGGGCAAGAGCGCGACGGCGGCGATCGCGCCGGCATAGGTCAGGGAGTCGCCGAGGTAGATCCATCTCAGGTCGACGAACTTGATCAGAAGACCGGCGACCGCCGGCCCACCGACCGCACCGAATTGCGACGTGACGCTGTTCAGCGCCGACGCTGCCATGAAGTGCGACTCGTCGACGAGTTGGGGTGTCATCGACCGCTGCGCGCCCACGCCGATGCTGAAGGCGGCGGAGATCACGAACTGGAAGACGTACAACGGCCAGACGCGCGGATGACTGAGCGCGGCGTTCGCCGCGAGCCCGAGGCTGCCGACAACCATCCCGAACTGCTGCACGATCATCACGCGACGACGGTCGAACGCATCGGCGATTGCCCCTCCGATCACGGTCAGCGTCAGCAGCGGGACCAGGTGCGTGAGCGAGATGAGGCCGACGGCGAGCGTCGAACCGGTCAGCTGGTACATCTGGTACGCCAGCGCCACTTCGGCGATCTCCGTGCCGATGAACGAGATGCCCTGCCCGAACCAGAGCCGCCGGAACGCGGGATTTCGGCGAAGCGGCGTGACGTCGAGCGCGAATCGCGAAGCTCGCTGACGCAAGCTGCGGCGCTCCGCGGCAGCGCCCCCCGGCTCGTCCGTCAAAACAGCTTGGCGTCGTCCGTACCGAAGCCGATCATCCGGGTCGCGTCGGCCACGCGCCGCATTATCGCCGGTGACAGCTGCGGGGCGCGGACGGGTTGCGTCCCATCGTCCGGGTAAAAGCGCTGCGCGAAGGGTCGGACCTCGGACGTAGAGCAGCGAGTCTGGCTGGTGGCAAGACGGAGCCCACAGGCCTCGCTTCGCGAACGCGGTGGCCTAGACTCGGCGGATGACGGTCTGCCCGAGTTGCAGCAAGGAGCTGCCTGGGGAGTTCCCGTTTTGCCCGTTCTGCGGCGTCGCCCTGACCGCCGCTCCGCCTGGCCCCGTGCACGAGGAGCGCAAGGTCGTCACCGTACTCTTCGCCGATCTCGTCGGCTTCACCACACGCGCGGAGACGATGGACCCTGAGGACGTGCGGGCGCTCCTCTCCCCGTACTACGCACGCCTCCGTGCCGAGCTCGAGCGCTTCGGCGGAACGGTCGAGAAGTTCATCGGCGACGCGGTGATGGCGCTGTTCGGTGCGCCGGTGGCGCACGAGGACGATCCCGAGCGGGCCGTGCGAGCCGCCCTTGCGATCCGCCAGTACGCGGGAGAGGAGGGGATCGAGCTTCGGATCGGGATCACGACCGGAGAGGCGCTCGTCCGGCTGTCGGCGAAACCCGAGCAGGGTGAGACGGTGGCGACAGGCGACGTCGTCAACACCGCTGCTCGTCTGCAGGCCGCCGCTCCTGTGAACGGCGTGCTCGCCGACGAGACGACGTATCGAGCGACGAGGCGTGCGATCGACTACCGCGCGGTTGAGTCTGTCGAGGCCAAAGGGAAGGCCGATCCGATTCCGGTCTGGGAGGCGCTCGAGGCGCGCGCGCGCTTCGGCGTGGACGTCACCCACCACGCGCGCGCCGAGCTCGTGGGTCGCGAGCGCGAGCTCTCCGTCCTCCGCGACGCGTTCGATCGCGCGCGGCACGAGCGGGTCCCACAGCTCGTCACGCTCGTCGCCGTCCCAGGGATGGGCAAGAGCCGGCTCGTGTACGAGCTCTGGCGGATCGTCGACGCCGACCCGGAGCTGATCACGTGGCGCCAGGGCCGTTGTCTTGCCTACGGCGACGGGGTCGCGTTCTGGGCGCTCGCGGAAGTCGTCAAGGCGCAGGCCGGCATCCTCGAGCGGGACACCGAGGAGGAGGCGGCGGAGAAGCTGCGAGTGGCGGTCGTCGATGCAATCGACGACGCGAGCGACGCCCGCTGGGTCGAGTCGCACCTTCGCCCCCTCGCCGGACTCGAGAGCGAGACAGTACTCGGCGGTGACCGTCGTGGCGAGGCCTTCGCGGCGTGGCGGCGGTATCTGGAGGCGCTCGCCGAGCAGCGGCCTCTTGTGCTGGTGTTCGAGGATCTCCACTGGGCCGACGAGGGTCTGCTCGACTTCGTCGACGAGCTGGTCGACTGGCTGAGCGGCGTAGCTCTCCTCGTCATCTGCAGCGCGAGGCCGGAGCTTCTCGAGCGCCGTCAAGGTTGGGGCGGCGGGAAGCTGAATGCCTCGACGCTCGGGCTCTCCCCGCTTTCCCAGCAGCAGACGGCAGTCCTGATCTCGCAGGTGCTCGAGCGTGCGCTGCTTCCGGCCGAGATCCAGCAGGCGCTGCTGGAACGGGCGGAAGGTAATCCGCTCTACGCCGAGCAGTTCGCACAGCTCTACCTCGAACGCGGCTCGGCAGAGGACCTGCCTCTTCCCGAGACGCTGCAGGGGATCGTCGCCGCGCGCCTCGACGGCCTCTCAGCCGACGCGAAGGCCCTGCTCCAGGATGCAGCAATCATCGGCAAAGTCTTCTGGACCGGTGCGCTGCGGAGAGACGAACCGGAGGCGGCCGAACTCCTGCACGGACTCGAGCGCAAGGGATTCCTTACGCGTCAGCGCCGCTCCTCGGTCGAGAGCGAGGGCGAGTGGGCCTTCGCTCACATGCTCCTGCGCGACGTCGCCTACGGGCAGATCCCGCGAGGCGAGCGCGCCGAGAAGCACCGGCTCGTCGCCGAGTGGATCGAGTCGTTGGGCCGCCCCGAGGACCACGGGGAGATGCTCGCCCACCACTGGCGCGCTGCGCTCGAGCTTGCCCGCGCCGCAGGCCGGGACGCCGGCGATCTGGCCGAGCGCACTCGCCTCGCCCTGCGCGGCGCGGGCGACCGCGCCTTCGCGCTCAATGCCTACGACGCGGCCGAGGGCTACTACGAGGAGGCGCTCGCGCTCTGGCCGCCGGACGATGACGAGCGATCCGACCTGCTCTTCCGGCGGGCGCACGCGCTTCACCTGGCCGGAGACGAGCGCCGTGAGCCTGCGCTCGAGGAAGCTCGCGACGCGCTGATCGCGGCCGGGAACCGCGAAACGGCCGGCGAGGCCGCCGCGTTTCTCGCGCGCGCCGCCTGGCATCGCGGCGGCCGCGACGAGGCTTTTTCACACTTGGCGAGCGCTGAGGAGCTCGTCGCGGCTGCGCCCGCGTCGGCCGCGAAGGCGCGCGTCCTCGCGACATCGGCCCGGCAGCGAACGCTCGCCGGCGAGCCGCAGGAGGGAATCCGCCTCGCCGAGCAAGCGCTCGAGCTGGCCGAGCGCTTCGAGCTCGCAGAGCTCGAGGCACACGCGCTGACCACGATCGGGACTGCGAAGCTGCTGCGAGAGCCGGACGCGATGAGCTACCTGGAACGGGGCCTCGAGATCGCGCTCGCCGCGAACTCGCCGGAGGCTGCAACGATCCTGATCAACCTCGCCGTCGGGGCTTTCTTTGGTGGCGACGTGCGCCGGGAGGACGAGCTCTTCGGCGAGGCCTACGTGATGGCCGAGCGCTTCGGCGACCTGGACACGCTTCGCTTCAGCCGCGGCGACCGGATCTGGACACGGTGGGCACTCGGGCACTGGGACGAAGCAGGCCGAGCCGCCGAGGAGTTCATCGCCGAGTGCGCATCCTCGCCCCACTATCTCGAAGCCTCGGCCCGCGAGATTCGGGCTTACCTGCGTCTCGCTCGCGGTGACCGCGACGGCGCTTTCGAC
>JBGPYI010000103.1:0-7653 GCA_041493175.1 Gaiellaceae bacterium
CCCCGAAGCTCTTCGAGCCATTCGTCGGAGAAGGTCCAGCCGCCGTCGGCTCCCAGAACCGGCGCGTGAATCAGCACCTCGCCCCGGGCGCTGCGCTCGAATCGCGCGGGATCTGCATGACGCGGAGGCGCCGGGTCGATGACGAGCCCGCCGCCGACGGTCGTTCCCGCGCGCAGCACGACGTGGTCGCCGCGCGCAGCCACGACAGGTGCGTCGAGCCGAAGCTGGGCGAAACGGTCCACCCGCACGACGCGTGCGAGCATCGTCGCGGTGCCGTGGTGGACGAGCACGCGCGGTGGGATCGGCGCGAGCTCCTCGACCTCGACGTCGAGTCGGTAGCTGACGTCGTACGCATCCGGTTCGACGAGAGCGTCGCCGCGGCCGAGCTCTTTCCGCTCGATGCCGGGAAGCGCAACGGCGACCCGCTGCCCCGCTTCCGCGACGTCGACTTCGCGATCGTGGACCTGGACGCTGCGAACGCGCACCTCGCGGGCGCCCGGATCCGCACGGAGCACGTCTCCCGGAGCGATCCTTCCCGACCAGAGCGTCCCCGTCGCGACCGTCCCGATTCCGTGCAGGCTGAACACGCGGTCGACATAGAGCCGAGTAGGTGCGTCGGCGCGCTCGCCTTCGACGGAGGCGCGCGCCAAAGCAGCGCGCAACTCGTCCAGTCCGCGGCCCGTCTTCGCGCTGACGGCGACGATTTCCGAGCCGGGCACGAGCTCTCGCGCTTCGTCGAGTGCGAGCTCGAGCGCATCGGGCTCCACGGAGTCCGCCTTCGTGACGGCGATTACGCCGCGTTCGACTCCGAGCAACCTGAGGATCGCGAGGTGCTCGTGCGTCTGCGGCCTCGCGCCTTCGCCCGCGTCGATGACGAGCAGGAACAGGTCGATCCCGGTCGCTCCCGCGACCATCGTCCGGACGAAGCGCTCGTGTCCAGGAACGTCCACGATCGAGAGCCGGCGGCCGTCGGGCAGGTCAAGCGGCGCATAGCCCAGGTCGATCGAGATCCCGCGCGCCTGTTCTTCGGGAAGGCGATCGGTGTCCTTGCCGGTCAGCGCGCGGACGAGCCACGTCTTGCCGTGGTCGATGTGCCCGGCGGTGCCGACGGTCAGCGGCACCGGCGAACCGCCTCGGCGACCTCGTCGGCCTCGCCGTCGGTGAGCGTCCGGCAGTCGAGCAGCGTTCTGCCGTCGCGCACGACCGCGATCACGGGTGGATCGCCCGCCCGCAGCTTCACTGCCAGTGCCTCTTCGACCGCGCAGGCGAAGCTCGGCAGCTCGGTCAGCGGCAGCGCGCCGCCTCCGGCGCGGGCGATCGTCTCCTCGACCTCGCCGTCGACTAGCTCCGCCAGACGCGCGGCGCGCGCTCTCACCGCCGCCGGTGGCTCGCGCAACATGCGCAGGACCGGAATTTCGTCGGGCGCGTCGACCGCCAGCGCGAGGGTTCCTTCCAGTGCAGCGAGCGTCAGCTTGTCCGCGCGCAACGCTCGTTGCAGCGGATGGCGGCGAAGCTTCTCTACGAGATCGGCCCGCCCCACGACGATGCCGGCCTGCGGTCCACCGAGCAGCTTGTCGCCTGAGAAGCAGACGAGGTCGGCACCCGCTGCCAGGCTTGCGCGCGGGGTCGGCTCACCCCCGACGTCGACGAGCGCGCCGGAGCCGAGATCGTCCACGAGCGGCAAGCCGTGACGACGGGCAACGTCTGCCAGGTCGCGCAGCGAAGGCTGCTCAGTGAAGCCGACCACGCGGAAGTTCGACTGATGGACGCGCAGGAGCACGGCGGTTTCCGGCCCGATTGCCTCCTCGTAGTCGCTCGCGCGCGTGCGGTTCGTCGTTCCGACCTCGCGCAGCCGCGCGCCGGACTGCTCGAGTACGTCCGGAATGCGGAAGCCGTCGCCGATCTCGATCAACTCTCCTCGCGACACCAGTACCTCGCGGCCTTCGGCGAGCGCGGCGAGCGCGAGCATGACCGCGGCCGCGTTGTTGTTCACGACGAGCGCCGCCTCGGCGCCCGTCAAACGGCGCAGGATGCCGGCGACGTGGTCCTGTCTCGAGCCGCGTCCGCCGGCGGCCACGTCGTATTCGAGGTTCGAGTAGCCCCGCGCGATCTCGCGGACACGGTCGAGTGCGGCCTCGGCGAGCGGCGCCCGGCCGAGGTTCGTGTGCACGATCACGCCGGTGGCGTTGATGACCCGGCGTAGATGCGGCGCGCGGGCCTCGCTGAGCTCGGCCTGCAATTGCGCCCCGAGATCGCCCGGATTCTCTCCTTGCTGTATTTGTTCACGCGCACGCGCGACAACCTTGCGCGCGGCCTCGACGGCAAGCGGGTCGTCGCTTTGACGCGCCAGCTCGTCCACGGACGGCAGGTCACGCAGTCTCATGGCCAAAGGCTACTGAGTACTAGATCCGGGCGATCACTGCGCGTCGGCCTTGACGGGGGCGGCAGGAGTCTCTGCGGAGCGCCGCCCATAGCCCTCGCGCACGCGATCGACCGCCTCGTCGAGATCGTCGGTGACGGACAGGAGGTCGAGATCCTCCGGAGAGATCATCCCGTCGGCGAGCAGCTCGCCCTTGATCCAGTCGATCAGCTCCCCCCAGTAATCGGTGCCGTACAGGACGACCGGGAAATGGAACACCTTCCCGGTCTGGATTAGCGTCAACGCCTCGAACAGCTCGTCCACGGTCCCGAAGCCTCCGGGGAAGACGACGAAGCCCTCTGCGACCTTCACGAACATCGTCTTTCGTGCGTAGAAGTGACGGAACGTCAGCGAGATGTCGAGGTAGGGGTTCGGCCGCTGCTCGTGCGGCAGCTGGATGTTGAAGCCGACCGAGAGCCCTCCCGCTTCCTGCGCGCCGCGATTGGCCGCCTCCATCACGCCGGGCCCGCCACCGGTCACGACCGCCCAGCCCAGCTCGGCGAAGCGGCGGCCTGCCTCGCGCGCCTGCTCGTAGACCGGATTGCCTTCGCTGATGCGGGCGGACCCGAAGATGGTCACCGCGGGCTGGTCGATCTTGTCGACTGCCTCGAAGCCCTCGCGGAACTCCTGTGCAATGACCGCGATGTCCTGCTCGAGATCTTCGGTCTTCTCCTCGGCGGAGAGGATCCGTCTGTCGTCCATCAGAAGCTTCGAGGCACGTGCGTCGCGTGCATACCGAGCACGAGGAGGATCGCGAGGCCGAAGTAGAGGGCTCCGATGATCACCCGCTGGTGCGGCTCGACGCGGTAGTACTCCTGCATCTCCGGATGGCTGCGCATCTTCCAGCGGCGCCAGAGCTCTGAGGCCGAGAAGAGCAGGATGATGAGCAGGATCGGGTTCGGCCGCCAAATCACTAGGCCGAGCAAGGCGAGGAAGCCGACCAGCCAGAGCGCCGGGTGCAAGGCGGCCGTGATGCGGCCTCCGTCGAGCGGCACCACCGGCAGCAGGTTGAAGAGATTGATGAAGAAGCCGAGAAACGCGAGCGCCTTCAGCGGCCTCGAGTCGTAGGCGACGCCGGCGATGTAGAGGGCAAGAGCGCCGGCCGAGCCGAGGAGCGGACCGGCGACTGCGAGCTGCGCCTCACGCCAGGCGTTGTGCGGCATCTGCTTGAGCGTGATCAGCGCGCCCATGAACGGGATGAAGAGCGGCGCCGATACCGGGAGTCCCTGCCGCTTCGCCTCGAGCACATGTCCCATCTCGTGCACGAACAGCAGCACCACGAGGCCGATCCCGAACCACCAGCCGCCGAGCCAGACGTAGAACGCGGCCGAGACGAACATCGAGAACAGGAACTTGAACTTGAGCAGGACGACCCCGAACTTGGCGAGGAACGCACCGATCCCGGCGATCGGCGCCCAGAGCTTCCGGAACAGCCCGCGCCAATCCGTCCCGCGGGGCTGAATCGGTTCGTACTCACGCCACTCCTGGGGGTATTGCTCCATGTCAGGGGGGTATTGCTCCATGTCAGCCATTGTGCCTACCCGTATCGGTCGCACCGCGGAAGCTCAGGAGCCCCGGCCGACCCATTCCTCACCGCCCTCGTAGAACTCCTTCTTCCAGAGCGGCACCTGTTGCTTGAGCGTGTCGATCGCGTCCTTGCATGCTGCGAGCGCATCATGGCGGTGTGGCGCCGAGACGGCTATGACGACGCTGGCCTCGCCGATCTCGACGCGGCCCGTGCGATGGTGGATCGCGATCTCGCAGAGGTCGTAGCGGCGTTTCAGTTCCTCGGCGATCTGAGCCATGACCTGTTCGGCCATTTCCTCGTAGGCCTCGTAGTCGAGGTGGAGGACAGTGCGCCCGCGCGACTGCACGCGGGTCGTGCCGATGAAGGTTGCGACCGCCCCCGCCCGGTCCGACCGCACCTCGTCGACGACTGCGTCGAGCGACAGGGGCTCCCCGCTGAGCCAGAACGCTCCGCCCGAAACGGGGGGGATCAGCGCCACCTCGTCGCCGTCCGCGAGCGGGTGATCGCGGTCGGCGTACTCTTTGTTCACGGCGTAGAGCAGACCTTCGGGCTCGTCGCCGAGGTCGAGCGCCGGCCAGACGTCGGCCACCCGATCGACCCCGTCGAGCTCGCGCTCGCTCCAGCCGGCGCGCTCGCGCAGGCCCGCAAACAGGCGTACGCGCACGGCCACGAGGCTCAGATTATCGCGAGGGCTGCTACGTTGTCCGGGTAATCAGGACGAGTACCGGTAGTGCTTTCCAGCCTTCCTCTACTTGTTCGACATCAGAAACGCAAGGGAGGATTTACGTGGCAACCGGAACCGTCAAGTGGTTCAACGATGCCAAGGGCTACGGCTTCATCGCGCCCGAGGACGGCGGCAAGGATCTCTTCGTTCATCACTCGAACATCGAGGGCGACGGCTTCAAGTCGCTGACCGAGGGTGCCAAGGTCGAATACGAGTCGCGCGAGGGCCAGAAGGGCCCCGAGGCGATCAACGTCGTTCCTCAGTAGAGAGGACGCGTAGTCGCCGAGAAGGAACAGAAGATCGAGCTCGACGGCGAGGTCGTCGAGGCGTTGCGGAACGGTTATTTCCGGATCGCGCTCGACGGCGGCCATGAGACGCTCGGATACACGGCCGGGAAGATGCGGCGCTACCGCATCCGTATCTTCCCCGGCGACCGGGTGAAGATCGAGCTCTCGCCGTACGACCTCAACCGCGGCCGGATCGTCTACCGCTACAAGTAGCTCGCCCCGCCCGCCCGCGTACGATTCGGGTGTGGCCACCACCGGCGACGAGCGGCACACCGACTCGGACATCGAGGTCAAGCCGGTCTACACCGCCGAGGACGCGCCCGACGAGCTAGAGCTTCCGGGTGAGTTCCCGTTCACGCGCGGCCCGCACCCGGACATGTACCGGGGCCGTCCTTGGACGATTCGGCAGTACGCAGGGTTCGCTTCCGCGGAGGAGACGAACCAGCGTTTCCGTTACCTCCTGGAGCGGGGGCAGACAGGGCTCTCGGTCGCGTTCGACTTGCCGACGCAGCTCGGCTACGACTCCGACGATCCGCGCGCCGTGGGTGAGGTCGGGCGCACGGGGGTGGCGATCGACTCGCTCGCCGACATGAAGCTGCTCTTCAACCAGATCCCGCTCGCAGAGGTCTCCACGTCGATGACGATCAACGCACCCGCCGCGCTGCTTCTGCTGCTCTACGAGCTCGTCGCGGAGGAGCAGGGCGTCCGCGCCGACCAGCTGCGCGGCACGGTGCAGAACGACATCCTCAAGGAGTACATCGCGCGCGGGAACTACATCTTCCCGCCGCGCCCCTCGATGCGCATTACGACTGATCTGTTCGCGTACGCCGCCGAGCGGATCCCGAAGTGGAACCCGATCTCGATCTCGGGCTACCACATCCGCGAGGCGGGCTCGACCGCCGTGCAGGAGCTCGCGTTCACGCTCGCCAACGGGATCGCGTATGTGGAGGCCGCGGTCGCAGCGGGACTGTCTCCGGACCAGCTCGGTGAGCGTCTCTCCTTCTTCTTCAACGCCCACAACCACTTCTTCCAGGAAGTGGCGAAATTCCGCGCGGCGCGGCGCCTGTGGGCGCGCATCATGCAAGAGCGTTTCGGCGTGACGAATCCGAAAGCGCAGGCCCTGCGCTTCCATGCTCAGACGGGCGGCTCGACGCTGACGGCACAGCAGCCGGAGAGCAACATCGTGCGCGTCGCGATCCAGGCGCTGTCGGCCGTGGCCGGCGGCGCGCAGTCGATCCACACCAACGGCTACGACGAGGCGCTCGCGCTGCCGTCCGAGCGTGCGGCGCGCATCGCACTACGCACGCAGCAGCTGCTCGCGCACGAGGCGGGCGGTACCGACACCGCCGACCCACTCGGCGGTTCGTACTTCATAGAAGCGCTCACGGACGAGCTCGAGGCGAAGGCCTGGGAGCTGATTCAGCAGATCGACGAGCTCGGCGGCGCGGTCGCCGCAGTCGAGCAGGGCTTCGTGCAGGGCGAGATCGAGCAGGCGGCGTTCCGCTGGCAGCAAGAGGTCGAGTCGGGCGAGCGCGTGATCGTCGGCGTCAACAGCTTCACCGAAGGTGAGGAGGCACCGATCGAGCTGCACCGCCTGGATCCGGCTGCGGAGAAGCGGCAGCTCGAGCGCACCGCGCGCGTGCGGGCGGAACGAAACGCGGACGAGGCCGCGCGCACCGTCGAGGCGGTGCGGGAGACCGCGCGCGGTGATGGGAATCTCATGGTGCCCATGCGCGAGGCGTTGCGCGCTCGCGCGACCGTCGGCGAGATCTCGAATGCGCTCCGTGAAGAGTTCGGCATGTACGACGCGCAACGCGCGTGAGCGTCCCTCGCCTTCGGCTCGCTCCCGTGAGGGAAACCATGTTTCCCTCACGAGCTCCCTTCTTTAGGGATCGCCTCAACCCCCGCGCCGCTGAGATCGCCGCGTGCGCTGAGGAGAAAGAGAGGGGAAACCTCCCGGTTTCCCCTTACGCCCCTTCCCCCGCTCATAGGCCACAGGGTGGCCTATGAGCAGCCTCGGCCTCGCTGAGCTCGTCCTGATCGTCGAGGACGTTTCTGCGTCGGCTCGCTTCTACGAGGATGTCGTGGGGCTGACGCTCGAGCACGAGACCTCCGACGAATGGGCGTGGTTCTGGGCCGGACGGGAGGGCGCGCGGCAGCGCGTCGCCCTGCATCGCGGCCCGCTTCTCTTCGAAGAGCATTCGCCCTATCCCGAAGGACATCGCTTCGGCCGGGTGCACTTTGCCTTTGAGGTCGCGCGTGACGAGCTCGACGCGGCCGTCGATCGGGTTCGCAGAGCGGGCGTCGACGTACACGGGCCCATCGAGCTCGAGTGGATGAAGGCGGAGTCGTATTACTTCTACGACCCGGACGGAAACCTGCTCGAGTTCTGGTCGCCGGAGACTTAGTGGCTCTGAGCCACTAAGTCCGGCTAGGCCGACGCGCCTGAATAGTGGCGCAAGCCGAAGTGCCAGAACCAGCGCGTGAACGTGAAAAGCACAACTGCAAAGGCGACCGAGAGGCCGAGCGTCGGCCAGTGGAGCCTCGACGTCAGCGCTTCGGCCGGAACCGTCACGGCGAAAGCCACCGGCACGAGGAATGTCACGCTGTAGCGCAGCCAGCCAGGGTAGACACCGACGGGCCACCGTCCCGTCTGGTAAATCCCTTCGAAGAGCTCGAGCAGGTACTCCATGCG
>JBGPYI010000060.1:0-9871 GCA_041493175.1 Gaiellaceae bacterium
CCTGGGACGAATCGCCGCCGGAGTTGCCGGAGGGCGAGCTCGTTGCTTACTGCGGCTCAGGTGTGACCGCGACGGTGCTGTTGCACCGCCTCCAGCTTGTCGGCCGCGACGGCAAGCTCTACCCCGGTTCGTGGAGCGAGTGGGAGCAGCTCGACCTGCCCGTCGAGCGGGACTCTTAGAGGCCTGACGCGCTCAGGCCGTGGACGTCGCCGTGCCGCCGAAGTGGGCGAGGTACGGCTGCCAGCCGTGCGGGATCTTCGGTGCGGCGAGGCGGATGAACAGCACCGGTGCGGGAGCCTTCGGCGGATGGACGAGCTCCATGCGCGCCTCTTCCAGCGTTCGGTTGCCCTTGTGATGGTTGCACGGCGCGCAGGCCGTGACGACGTTCTCCCACACGGACTCACCACCGCGCGATCTCGGGATGACGTGGTCGAGCGTCAGCCGACCGGCGGTGGTGCCGCAGTAGACGCAACGCCAGCTGTCGCGTGCGAAGAGCGCGCGGCGGGAGATCTTGCGCTGCACGGCGCGCGGCACGCGCACGTAGGAGACAAGCCGGATCACGTGCGGCCAGGGATACGTGTCGGTCGCCGAGTGCAGCGGCTCGGCGAGCTCCTCGATCACTTCGGCCTTTCCCTTGTACACGAGCACGTGGGCACGCCGCACGGATGTGACATTCAGCGGCTCGTAGCTGGCGTTCAAAACGAGAACCTGCTGCATCTAGGCGGAAATGTAGCTGAGGGACCTGAGCCTAACCCGCCATGGCCCGTTCGACCGCCGCCTCCTCCTCAGGAGACAGGGCGACCGAGGGCCGGCCGTGGTCGAGCTCCTTGACGTAGATCCTGGCGTAATCGCGGCCCTGGATCGCGGTCAAGACGACGCCGCTTCGGCCGGCGTCGAGCAGGGCGATCGAGGCCGACTGGTGGCCGCCGGCGCCCTCGTAGGCGTCGTACCGCACGAGCGAGGTCTTGGAGACCGTGGTGTCGACCCTGCGATCGACGCGCGAGAGGCCCGCCGCGATCTCGTCCACGGCCCGGTGCAGGTCGTCGATCCGTCCCTGGAGCGAGACCGCGAAGTCGACCAGATCCTGCTTCCCGCCTCCGAGCAAGACGAGCTGGGACGCACGCACGGCGCGCAGCTTCCACCACGCGAGCCCGGCCACGAGCAGCGCGACCCCTGCAGCGGCGCAGGCCCCGATCGCGATCCACTCCGCGCTCGAGAGAGTCACCGGCACTACCCCCCTAGGGAGAAGATGACCTTGTACTCGGCCGAGTTGTTCGTCGTCGTCGTTTCGCCCGGCACGGGCTCGATGTCGACCTTGACGGTCGTCGGCAGTCCGAACAGGCCGTTGATGTCGATGTTCGTGAACGTGATCGTCTTCGACTCGCCTGCGTTGATCACGTCGATCTTCTTGCGCAGCACGATCGACTTCGGCGACTTCTGGATGGTCAGCGTCACGCCCACGTTGAACTCCTGGAAGTCACCCGAGTCGGACACGACGATCTGGAATGCGAGGTCGGTCGACGCCGTGATCTGGTTGTCGCTCGCAGCGCCGCTCGGATTGAGCTTCTTGTGATCGGGGAGCGCTGTGACGGAGACGAGCGCGCTACCGTGCTTTCCACCCGGCGTCCCGCCCGTCGCCGCGCCGTGAACGCGTCGCCAGACCTGCGTCATCGCCTGGGTGCTCGCCAGGTCGGGGTTCGGGATGATGCTGGAGTCGGGGACGCCGCCGATGTCGGTGATGCTCTGCTTCTGTAGCTCGAGCTGCGTCGGCTCCTTGAAGTAGAAGTCCCAGTTGACGTCGCTCGCGACCAGGAGAAGCGCCTGATCGGCGATGAGCCGTCCGGAGGTCGTCGCGTCGCGCGCGGTGGCCGTCTGGCGGAAGGCGTCGGCGAGTCGGCTGAGGCCGCTCGCACGCAGCTTGAGCGCCCGGCTCAGGGCTTCATGCTCGTCGCTGAGCGGGCCCGGCGGGTGGAGCTGGACGGCCTGGGCGACCTCCTGCTGCTCTTGCGCGGCGAGCCCGTTGAGCTTCGCCTCGAGATCGGTCTCCTTGATTCCCGTCGCGCTCAGGGCTGCGTTCAGGTCCTTGCCGATCTGATTCGAGCGCTGCGCGATGGCGCGAACGTCCTGGATGTACGCCTGGTACTTGGCGTGCTTGCCGCTGGACGCGCAGCCCCGCGCGCCCACGACGAGCAGGACCGCGGCGACGATGAGAAAGGCGATCAGCCCGGCGAGCCGGAGCATCGGGATCAGGCCCTGGGGCGGGCGGATCGGGCGGCGGGGCCCTCCGGGCGGCGGGCGCCGGGGCGTGCGCACACGCTCGGACGCCTCCTCGGTCTCGGGCTCGTCGAAGAAGTCGAATTCGATGTCGGAGTCGCGTTCGGTCATGGCGGGGGGCCCGGCCGGGGGAATCCCAGCCGAGGCGGCGTTCACTCTAACCCGTACCTCCCCCGTTCTCGACGGGTGCAGGAGTTGTTCGCGCCCCCGCTAACCCTGGAGAGCCGGTGTCCAACGCAGCCCCAGCCCTTGTCCAGAGCGAGCTCGTCCTCGGGCGTTACCGGCCGCTGCGGCCCCTCGGGAGTGGAGGCTCCGGCTCCGTCTGGCTGGCCCGGGACGAGCAGAACGGGCTCGACGTCGCGCTCAAGATCGTGCCTCGCGAGGGGAAGGCGGCATCCCGTGCCGAGCGGGAGGCGGAGGCCGCCGCCCGCCTGCGCCATCCCGCCTGTCAGCGCGCGTATGGATTCGGTCGGGACTCCCAGCACGTCTACATCGCGTACGAATACGTGCCGGGACGGACCTTTCGCGAGGCGCTCCGGAGCGGCGAGCTCGACGACAGCACCGCGATCGAGGCGTGCGCCCAGGTGCTCGAGGCACTCGCGCATGCGCACGCGCACGGGATCGTTCACCGCGACGTCAAGCCGTCGAACGTTCTGCTCGCCGAGGGCAGGGACGTGTCCGTGCGGGTGCTCGACTTCGGCCTGGCGCAGATCCAGCAGGCAGAGACCCTGACCGCGCAGGGCGACGTCCCGGGCACACTCGCGTACATCGCCCCGGAGCGTCTGGCAGGGGCGCTGACGACCGAGGCGGCGGACGTGTGGGCGGCGGGATTGATGCTCTGGGAGGCCCTGGCGGGCCGCCACCCCTTCTGGCGCAGCTCGCTGCTGGAGACCGCCCGTGCGATCGAGGCGGGCGCCCCGCGCCTGGAGACGGTGCGGCCGGATCTGCCGAAACCGCTCCTCGCCGCCGTCAACCGCGCTCTCGATCTTGATCCGGCCCGGCGGCCTAGTGCGGCCGCGCTCGCGGGAGCCTTGCGTCTCGCGGGCCGAAAGCGCCGGCGCCCGCGTGGTGGTCGGGGCCAGACGATCGCCCTGCCGGCTGTGGTACCGCGGCTCGTCCCCGCGCTGCTCGCCGCAGCGGTGGCCGGCTGGAGTGCGTGGGCGCTCCCGTTCTTCCCGACCGGCTGGCCGTTCGGCCTCGCAGCTTTGGCCGCCGCCGCCTCGGTGGTGAATGCCCGGCTCGGGCTCGCCTTCGCGCTCGTCGTGCCCGTCTTGCCGCTCGGAAACCTTGCGCTCGCCGCCGCCGCCCTCTACGTGCTCGTCGCGCTCGCGCTCCTGGCGACGATGTGGCGCGAACCGGACCGCGGTCTCCTCTTCTCGCTCGGCGCGTTCCTCGCGCCGATCGCAGGCCTCGGCCTCTTTCCGCTGGCCGCGCTGGCCGTGCGCTCCCCCGTGCGCCGGGCGGTGCAGGCCGCGGCGGCCGTGCTGGCGGCCGGAGTCGTGGCGGGGATTCGCGGCTCGCCTTTGCCCTTCGACGGCGCCTCTGCACCCGACCTGGGGATCGCTGCGAGCGGAGATCCGTTCACGCTCGTCTCGGCGTTTTGGGGGGCGCTCCTCTCGAGGCCCACTCTTGCCGTGGAGGCGGTCGTCCTGGCGGCCGTCGCGGCCCTGCTCCCCCTGGCCCGCACGCGGGGGCTGTGGGCGATCGCAGGCCTGGGGGCGGGGTTCCTGGCCGCGGCGTTGCTCCTGGTGCCGGCGGTGGCCGCTGCTCCGCTCGTGGTGGCCGTCTGGGCCACCTGTCTGGCAGTAGCGGTGCGTTAGCATCGCTTGCCGGGTATTCCCGGCACATGGTCCTCCGCGCAATCGAACAAAAAATCGAGTCCCTTTTCGAGGGGATTTTCGGCCGCGCGTTTCGGACGAACGTCCAGCCGGTCGAGCTTGCGCGCAAGCTCGCGAAGGAGATGGATGAGCACCGCACGATCTCCGTCTCGCGCGTCTACGTCCCGAACGAGTACACGGTGTACCTGTCGCCGGACGATCGCGAGCAGTTTTCGAGCTACGAGGAGAACCTGAAGGGCGAGCTGCAGGAGTACCTCTCCGAGCACGCGCGCCGCGAGGATTACGCGCTCCTTTCGCCGGTTCGCGTCCTCATGGAGACGGACGCCGATCTCGACGTTGGGGAGTTCGGCATTGCGACCCGGATGGTGCAGCCGGACCGGGGCCGCGCCGGGGCCGGAGGAGAGCCGGCGGGGGACGTAGAGCCCGGCGCGACGATGATCTACAAACCGAAGGCCCCGGTTCCGACGCAGGCCGTCAGCGCCTCGGAGCTCGGCGTCGAGGCCGAGTTGGTGACGCTGAGTTTCGATGGGACGCTCTATGAGGTGAAGCAGCGCCGCGTCGTGATCGGGCGGTCGCGCGACTGCGAAATCCAGCTGTCGGACACGAACGTCTCGCGGCGCCACGCCGAGCTGCGCCAGGAGGGAGCGTCATACTGGATCGTCGACCTCGGCTCGACGAACGGGGTCGAGGTCAACGGCAAGCGGGTGAAGCGGGCCAAGCTCAGCGACGGCGACACGATCACGGTCGGTTCGACCGAGGTGACGTTCAGCCAGGAGCCCGGATGATCGTCGCTCGCCTCCGGCGAGACCCCTTCTTGAGGTCAGGCCTCAGCCCACGCGCCGCTGAGATCGCCGCGTTGGCTGAGGACCGCGACGTCGCTTGCGACGTCGCTGAAGAGGCCGTGCCGGCTTTGCCGTCACGGCCACTTCCGCAGAGGGGAAACCTCCCGGTTTCCCCCTTCGCCCCTTCCCCTGACCGGCCTAAGTGCGGCCGATGATCTTCGACTCGGCCGCGGTCGCCGAGGTCCTGCTCGTCCTCAAGATCGCGTTCCTCGTCCTGCTCTACACGTTCATCTGGCGGATCGTGCGGACGGCGAGCCGCGATCTGCGACTCCCCCAAGAGAGCTTCGTACTTGCTCCGTCCGCGGCCGCCGGCGTGCAGGCCTCGCGGCCGGGCCCGCACACCGGGCGCCTCGTGGTCGTGAAGAGCGCGGATCTCGAGAAAGGCGAGGATTTCGAGTTGAACTCCGCGCAGCTGACGATCGGCCGGGGGAATCAGAACGACATTGTGATCGCCACCGACGAATACGCCTCCGCGCGTCACGCGCGCTTCGAGCCCCGCCACGACGGCGTCTGGGTGCAGGACTTGGGCTCGACGAACGGGACCTATCTCAACGGGACACGGCTCGACCGGCCGCGTCGGCTGACCCGGGGAGACATGGTCCGCATCGGTGAGACCGACCTGAGGTACGAGCATTGACGGGGCTCGGACACGTAGGAGTGATCACGGACACCGGCCGCAAGCGCCGCCGGAACGAGGACGCCTACGTCTGCGAGCCGCCGCTCTTTGCCATCGCCGACGGTATGGGCGGCGCCCAGGCGGGTGAGGTCGCATCGCGTCTCGCGGCGGCGGCGCTGAAGGAGAGCGGTGCCAAGACCCTTGGCGGCGAGCAGCGCATCTTCGACCTCATCCAGGAGGCGAACCGGCGTGTGTACGACCGCTCGAGCACCGATCCCAACACGTCAGGGATGGGCACGACGATCACGGTCGCGCTCGTGGAGCACGGCAACGTGGCCTTCGGACATGTGGGCGACTCGCGTGCCTACCTGATCCGTGACGGGCGCATGGAGCAGGTGACAGAGGACCACTCGCTGGTGAACGAGCTGATGAAGAGCGGCAAGCTCTCGCCCGAGGAAGCCGAGGCCCATCCGCAACGCTCGGTGATCACCCGCGCACTCGGCACGGATCCCGACGTCGACGCCGACACGTTCACGATCGAGGCCAAGGCGGGCGACGTCTTTCTCCTCTGCTCGGACGGGCTCACAGACATGGTGGGAGAGCGCGAGATCCAGGAGCTCGTCGAGCGGAATCGCGAGGACATCGACGCCGCGCTGAAGTCGCTGGTGAAGGCTGCGAACCGCAGCGGCGGCGAGGACAACATCACGGTGGTCGCGTTCGAGATCGCAGAAAAGCAGGGGCTGACCCACGACGGCGAGACGCGCGAGCAGGCGCTTCCGATGCCGCCGACCGACGAGGAGGACACGCTGACCGAGGCGGATGCCGTGCCCGCGGTCGACACCGCAGTGGTCTCTGTGGAGGAGATCCAGACAGAGGTGAGAGCGAAGGAGCGGCAGGATCGCGCGGTGAGGCGCCGCCATCTGCGCCGCCGCATCCTCGCGTGGCTGGCCCTGATTGCGTTCGTGGCCGGGATCGCACTTGCCCTGTACCTGAGGTTCGTGCGCTGACCCTCAGCCCGAGAAACCGTGAGCTCGCGTTCCTGATCGTCGTCGGGGCCCTGACGGCCGTCGGGTTCGCGAGCGTCTACATCGCCCGCCAGGACGTCGTGTCGCCGGCCTCGCTGACGTACGCAGGCCTCTTCTTCGCGCTCTATCTCGCAGCGAATCTCGTCACGCGCTACACGGTTCCGTTTGCCGACCCTTACCTGCTCCCGATTGCCGGCCTGCTGACCGCGATCGGCCTCACGGAGATCTACCGGCTCAATCCCGACAATGCGTTCAAGCAGGGCATCTGGATCGTCGTCGCAGTGACGCTCTTCGCTGCGACGCTCTTCCTGCTGCGGCGCGACTACCGGCGGCTCGAGACGTACAAGTACCTCTTCGGCATCAGCGCGATCGCGCTGCTCCTCCTGCCGATCCTGCCGCTCCTTGGCTTGACCGTGAACGGCGCGCGCCTGTGGGTGCACATCGGCGCGCTGCGCTTCCAGCCGGGCGAGCTTGCGAAGATCATGCTGATCGTCTTCCTCGCCGGGTACATGCGGGAGAAGCGCGAGGTCTTGGCGCAGGGCCGCCTGAAGGACTGGGGGCCGCTTCTCGTCATCTGGGTGCTGGCGATGCTCGTCCTGCTCGAGACGAGGGACCTCGGCGGCGGTCTTCTCTACTTCGGGATCTTCCTCGCGATGCTCTACGTGGCGACCGCGCGCATCGGCTACGTCGCCGTGGGGCTCGGCCTCTTTCTCGTAGGCGCCGTGGGCGTGTGGAAGGTCACGCCGCACGTGCAGGACCGCGTGACGATCTGGCTTCGTCCCTGGACCGAGCACAAGATCTACTGCCCGATCTCGGGGCACCTCGACCTGCGCCAGAACTGCCAGAGCTTCCAGCTCGTGAAGTCGCTCTATTCCATCGGCCACGGCGGGTATGGAGGCACCGGGCTCGGCAAGGGGACTGTCGCGAATCTCAACGGCAAGGAGATCATCCCCGACCTCAACACCGACTTCATCTACTCCGCGCTGGCGCAGGAGCTCGGGCTGATCGGCGCGGCCGCGCTCCTGCTCGTCTACATGATCTTCGTATTGCGCGGGATGCGGATCGCGCTGCTCGCGCAGGACGGCTTCTCGAAGCTCGCTGCCGCCGGGCTGACGTTCGGCTTCGCGCTGCAGACGTTCATCATCGTCGGCGGGATCCTGAGGCTGATCCCGCTGACCGGGATCACGCTGCCCTTCGTGTCGTACGGGGGATCGAGCGTCGTCGCGAACTTCGTGCTCTTAGCCGGGCTCCTGCTCGTCTCCAACCGGGCGAACCGGGAAATGCTGCGGTGAACAAACAGGTCTCGCACATCGGTGTCGCGGCGCTCGTCCTGCTCGGTGCGCTCATCGTCGGAACGACCTACTGGCAGACGTGGGCGAACGCGGGGCTCGCCAACCGGCAGGACAACGACATCCGCCTCGTCGCGCAGTTCACGATCAAGCGCGGAAAGATCTATGCCTCCGACGGCCGCACGCTGCTTGCGACGAACGTGACCAGGGAGCGTGGCGGTCAGACGCTCTACTTCCGGCGCTATCCGACGGGGCCGATCTTCTCCGATGTCGTCGGGTACTCGACCCAGACGCGCAACCGGACCGGGCTCGAGCAGTCGTACAACGACTACCTCACCGGGTCGAACGCGAACCTCGACACGGTCTTTCGCTCCGCGCTCGACAAGCTGAGAGGGACGACCGTCACCGGCAACGATCTCGTCTTGACGATTCGGCCGAGCGCGCAGGCGCTGGCGCTGCGGCTCTTGCGCGGCAAGTGCGGTGCTGTCGTCGCGCTCGAGCCCTCGACGGGGCGCGTGCTGGTGATGGCCACGAACCCGACCTACAACCCGAACCTGATCGAGAACCGCTTCGGCCTCGCCACGCGCACAAGTGCTCCGTGCGCCGCGCCGCTCCTCAACCGCGCGACCGTCGGCAAGTATCCGCCGGGCTCGACGTTCAAGATGATCACCGCGGCCGCAGCGCTCGACACTGGACGCTTCACGCCCGACTCGCCGTTCTACGATCCCGGCTATTGCGAGGAATACGGCAAGCGCGTCCGCAATGCCGGCAACCCGGAAGCGCCCGAGACGTTCGGCAACGTCAACCTGACGACCGGCTTCGAGCATTCGATCAACTCCGTCTTCTGCAACGTCGGCAAGGCTCTCGGCGCCGGGACCGTGCTCGACTACGCCAAGCGCTTCGGGTTTTACTCATTGCCGCCGCTCGAGCTGCCCGAGAGCGAGCGCGTGGAGAGCGGTTTGTACGACCACGGCCGCCTCTTCGACCCGAAGCATCCGGACACGCAAGTCGATCCCGGCCGCCTCGCGTTCGGACAGGAGCGGCTCGCGGTAACTCCGCTGCAAATGGCGATGGTGGCGGCGGCAATCGGCAACCACGGCGCCGAGATGCGCCCGCAGATAGTCGAGCGCATCGTCTCACCCGCCGGAAAGACGATCACGCATCTGCAGCCCGATCAGCTCGGCCGGCCCATCAAGCGGCAGACCGCCGACGAACTGACGCACATGATGGAGCTCGTGGTCACGGGCGGGACGGGAACCGCGGCGCAGATTCCGGGGATCCGGGTCGCAGGCAAGACCGGTACGGCCGAGACAGGCGTTGGGAACATCAACACGACGTGGTTCGCAGCATTTGCTCCAGCGGACGCGCCTCGGGTCGCGATCGCGGTCGTCGTGGAGAGGCAACCTGGCGGTTTCGGCGGCACGATCTCGGCTCCCATCGCCAAGCAGGTAATGGAGGCGCTACTCCGGTAGGGGCGAATCCCTACCCTGGACAGGCCCATGGCGGTTTCTGACACCCTGATCAACACGCTCTTCGACGGGCGTTACCGCATCCTGCGCAAGCTCGGCACGGGTGGCATGGCGAACGTCTACCTCGCCGAGGACGAGGTGCTCGGCCGGCGCGTCGCGATCAAGATCCTCAACGACCGCCACGCCGGCGACGATCAGTTCGTCGAGCGCTTCCGCCGCGAGGCGAAGAACGCGGCCAGCCTCTCGCACCCGAACATCGTCTCGATCTACGACCGCGGCGAGGCGGAGGGCACCTACTACATCGCGATGGAGTACCTCGACGGGCGCTCGCTCAAGGAGCTGATCGTCGCGCGTGGTCCCGCGCCGATCCACCTCGCGGTCGACTACGCGCGACAGATCCTCGCCGCGATCCGGTTCGCACACCGCCACGGCATCGTCCACCGTGACATCAAGCCGCACAACGTGCTCGTCGACGGCGAGGGGCGACTCAAGGTGACGGACTTTGGGATCGCGCGCGC
>JBGPYI010000012.1:0-17695 GCA_041493175.1 Gaiellaceae bacterium
TCCAGGGCCGCGGCGTCTCGTACTGCGCGACCTGCGACGCGGCCTTCTTCCCCGACAAGCACGTCGTGGTCGTCGGCGGCGGCGATTCCGCGATGGAGGAAGGCAACTTCCTGGCCCGCTTCGCGGCCAAGGTGACGATCGTGCACCGGCGCGACGAGTTCCGCGCCTCGCAGATCATGATCGACCGCGCCCGGGCGAACGACAAGATCGAGTGGATCACCAACGCCGTGGTGGACAAGGTGCTCGGAGACGAGCGCGTCACGGGTGTTCGCCTGCGCGACGTCAACACCGACGAGACGTGGGAGCTCGACGCGGACGGCGTGTTCGCGGCGATCGGCCACGATCCGAACACGGCGCTCTTCCTCGACCAGCTCGAGCACGACGAGGCCGGCTACCTGATCACGAAGGCGAACTCGACGGAGACGAACGTGCCGGGAGTCTTCGCCGTCGGCGACGTGCAGGACCACGTGTACCGCCAGGCAGTCACCGCAGCCGGTTCCGGCTGCATGGGCGCGCTCGACGCGGAGCGCTACCTCGCCGCGCTCGAGGGGCACCTGATGACGGCCGAGGCTGCACCCCGGGTCTAGGCTCGGCTCTAGCCGACACCGCAGCTAGCCTCGGCCGATGGCCGCATGGATCGACCTGATCGATCCAACCCCGGACGAGTTGCGCGAAAAGCTGCCGCGGGAGATCCACGAGTCCGCACTCGACCGCTTGCTGGCGCCTGCAGAGCACGCCGACGAGCCGCGCCCGACACTTCAAGGCCATGGGGACTACGTGTTCGGCGTCTTCCTCGTCGCGGTTGCCGTGTCCGACGAGGATCGCGTCTTCTACCAGGAGGTCGACGTCGTAGCCACGCACGACGTCCTCGTCACCGTGAGCAAGACGCCTCCCGGAGAGGACCCGTACGACCCGCAACCCGCCCGTGAGGCGTGCCGTCCAGACGACACCGGAGGGATGATGCTCTACCGCCTCGTCGACGACATCGCCGAGCACTACCTCGACCTCATCGACATGCTCGACGAGGAGATCGACCAGCTCGAGGACAACGTCGAGACATCGCCTGCCGCGACCACTCGCGTTCGTCTCAGCGAGCTGCGCCACGACCTTCTCCACATCCGTCGCACACTTGCCCCGACGCGCGACGCCGTTCGCCGCGTCGTCGACAACGTCGTCGAGGTTGAAGAGGGGGAGGAAGTCTTCCCGCACGAGGTCGAGGTGGCCTTCAACACCGCCTATGACAAGCTCCTCCGCGCCTTCGAGGGCCTCGAGCTCTCACGCGATCTGCTCGCAAGCGTCCGCGACTACCTGCAGGCGAAGATCGCGAACGACCAGAACGAGGTGATGAAGAAGCTGACCGTGATCGCGTCGGTCCTCCTGCTGCCCACGTTCATCGTCGGGAACTACGGCCAGAACTTCAAGCACCACTTCCCCGAGCTGGGCTGGCAGTGGGGCTACGCCTGGTCCTGGGGCCTGATCGTCGTCACCACCATTGCGCAGCTCGCCTTCTTCAAGAGAAAGAAGTGGATCTAGCTACCTTGAGCGGGTGCCGTACTTCATCTGCCCCAACTGCAAGCAGCGCTCCATCGACCACGATCGGCTCCAGGAGATCGACAACGTGCCGGTGGCGTGCGATCGCTGCGGCTTTGGCTTTCTCTTCGAACTGATGGACGACTACTACCCCGCGCCCAACACCGGGTTCGTCGTCTGCGACCGGGAGGGGCGAATCCTCGCCAGCGGGCGCGGGGTCTTCGAGCTCTCTGGCTATCAGGAACAGGAACTCCTTGGTGCGGACCTCGTCGAGCGGTTCGGACTGAGCGGGTTCGAGGCGGAGCAGAATCCTGCGGCGCTCGCGCTCGAGTGGGGTGTACGCCGGATGGGGGAGCACCTCGAGCTACGGACGCGTGCAGGCCAGCGGAAAGCCGTGACTGGCGACTTCTTCCCCGCCTACGACGATGACGGCGGGCTGCTGGTGGCGCTGACGCCGAGAGCTCGCGGTCGGTCTGACGGTGACTGAACCTAGATTGGGCGTTAAGACGGTCGCGCGGGCAAAGCCCGCACGACCTTTATGCGGCGCCGCCTAGTCGGCGCCTCGGGCCAGGGCGCTGAGCGTCGACGCGGCTCGACGGACAGAGGTCGTTCAGGACGCACTCCTCGCAGCGCGGTAGACGGGCGAGGCAGACCCGCCGCCCATGCCAGATCAGGAGATGCGGGAAACGGCCCCAATCCTCGCGCGGCACGATCTTCATCAGATCGCGTTCGATCTTCACCGGATCCTCCTGCCTGGTGAGGCCGAGCCGTTGCGAGAGCCGACGCACGTGCGTGTCGACCACGATGCCCTGCGGCTCGCCGAGCTCCGCGGCGACGACGTTGGCCGTCTTGCGGGCCACGCCGGGGAGCCGAACGAGCTCCTCGAGGCGGCGAGGAACCTCTCCGTCGAACTCCGTCAGCAGCAGCGCCATCGTGCCGCGCAACGACTTCGCCTTCTGACGGAAGAAGCCGGTCGCGAAGATGTCACCCTCGAGCTCCTCGGGCGGAACCGCGAGGTAGTCCTCGGGCTTGCGGTACTTGACGAACAGCTTCTCGGTGACGCGATTGACGTTGACGTCGGTCGTCTGCGCCGACAGCATCACCGCGACGAGGAGCTCCAGAGGTGAACGGGACTTGAGCGCGATCGTCGCGTCCGGGTGCGCCGCGGCGAGCCTGTCGATGAGCTCGCGGATGCGGGCACGCTTCGGGCCGACGCGCCGGCGCGCCTCCTTGACGAAGCTTCTGGCCACCGCTACTAGACGGTAGCGAGCGCGTGCTCGGCGTAGCTCGCCGAGCGCAAGCGTGGGCCCGCGCAGACGACGTCGAGCGCCGGGCAGCCGGCACAGATGAACTCGCTCGGCGTCGGACGGAACTCGCCGGCGTTGATCCGTGCGATTGCCTCGCTCAGCTCGGCCTCGAGCTCGGCGATCTGCTCGACGCGGAACACGGTCGACACGACGGCGTCCGGGCGTTCGAGGAAGTGGTACACGACCTCCACCTCCTGCGCGCCGGCGCGGAAACATGCGAGCGCGTAGACGAGGCGCTGCAGTCGGTAGTCCTGCTCGACGATCTCCTCGGGTGTGCCCTCGGCGAGCGAGTTCGTCTTGTAATCGACGACCACCGCGCGCTCGCCCTCGAGCTGGAGCACGTCGAGCCGGCCGTGCAATAGGACGCCGTCGTGCTCGAACGCGAACGGTCGCTCGGGCCGCGCGCTCGGAAGCATCGCGACGCGCCGCGCGAGTTCTGACTCGCAGTACGAGCGGACGAATCCGCCGATCCGCTCCAGCTCGTCATCCGTCACGCTCGGATACCAACCGCGCACGCGCCCCGCGAGATCGTCCGGCGGCAGCGGCAGTTCCAGGTTCACCAGCTCGAGCAGCCGGTGCACGGCGTCGCCGATCTCCGTCGCCGCCAGCCCTCCCGTGCCGGGCCCGGCGAAGCGCTCGTCGGTCGGCCGCATCCCGACGACCCGCTCGGCGTAGTAGCGATACGAGCAGCGCTCGAACAGGGCGAGCGCACTGAATGACAGACGCCGGACACGATGCACCGGCGGCGTGGGAACGTCGGCAAGCGGCTGCAGCGCAGGAACAAGCGCAGGCAACACACCGGCGCCGCCCTCAGCAAACAGCGCGAGCTGCCCATCCTCGGCGGGTGTATCGACGGTGACCTCCTGTTCTGCCGCGAAGCGGTCGACGCGCAGAATCACGCGCGCGCCCTCGCGCTCGAGCTCCGCGGGCTCGCCGCCCGCGCGCTCGATCTCCTCCTTCGCATCGAGGCGGCCCAGCACCCAGCCGATCGGCGTCATCTCGTCAGCCGTCCGTTCGGGATCGATCGACCCCGAGATGATCAGCCGGTCGATCGCGCGCGTCATGGCGACGTAATAAAGACGCAGGCGCTCCGCGCGATCCTCTTCCTTGCGGGCTTCCTGAACGGCGTCGTAGGCATACGCGCCGCGCGGCTTGCTCGTGATCGGGTCGGCGACGCGGAAGCCGAAGCGTCCGTCGGAGAGGGCCAGGATCTCGTGAGACGCCGGCGGCGCTCTGTCGCGGCCCGCGTCCGCTACGACGACGACTTTGAACTCGAGACCCTTCGCCGCGTGGATCGTCAGGAGCCGAACGGCGTCTCCGCCTTCCTCCTCCGCCACCGCTTCCAGCTCGCGCGCACCGACCGCTTCCTGGTCGCGCACGAACCGCACGAAGCCTTCCACGTCGGGGCCGCGCAGCTCCTCGTACGAGCGCGCAAGGCGGGCGAGCTTGCGCAGGTTCGCGTAGCGGCGCCGGCCGTCCCAGCGCGCAAGCACGGCGAGGTCGTAGTCGTGCTCGGAGATGATCCGCTCGCACAGCCGCTCAAGGGAGAGACGCGCCACCGCGGCCGTCAGTCGATCGTAGCGCTGACGGAATGCGCGCAGGAGCTGGGCATCGCGGTCGGGGAAGGTTTCGGGCAGCTCGCGCTCGAGCGCGACATAGAGCGGCCGCTTCGGCGCCGCACGCCGCAGGAGCACGAGTGCGTCGTTCGAGATCCCGACGAACGGGGACGCGAGCACGCTCACCAGCGCCTCGTCGTCGTACCTGTTCCGGAGGAGCCGCAGGTACGCGAGCAGATCGACGACCTGCTGCTGGCCGAAGTAGCCCCGCCCCGTGCTGCGGTAGGTCGGCACGCCTAGGGCGCGCAGCTCTTCCTCGTACCACTCGGCGTCCGTCCCGGCCGCGAACAGCAAGACGATCTCCCCCGGAGCGGCGTCACCGCCGGCGATGAGGTCCCGGATGCGCCGAGCGATCGCGCGCGCCTCGCCGCGCCGCCAGTGCACGTCGGTTCCCGAGTACGTCGACTTGTCCGTCACAAAGAGCTCGACCGGAGCGCCGAAAACCGGATCGGGAAAGTCGCCTGATGCCGCCAACGGCTGGAACTCGTCGCCGAAGTCCGCGCCGAAGAGATGGTTGACCACCGCGAGCACCTCGGGGCGTGAGCGGTAATTCATCGTCAGCGGCAGCACGCCGTCGCCGGCTTGCTCGCGCCGCTCGCGGAAGACCTGCACGTCGGCGTGCCGGAAGCCGTAGATCGACTGGAACTCGTCGCCGACGAAGAAGCGCTCATGACTTATCGGAGACCCGGGCAAAGCCCGTGTCTCCTTTGACGAGGCATCGACAAGCGACGCCTCGGGCGGGCCGCCGGAGAGCAGGTCGATCAACTCGCACTGCAGCCGGTTCGTGTCCTGGAACTCGTCGACCATGATCGACCGGAAACGCAGCTGCTCTCTCTCGCGGATCGCCTCGTCGTCACGCAAGAGATCGCGTGCGCGCAGCTGCAGATCCTCGAAGTCGAGCGCCGATTCGCGGTCCTTCCCCTCCTGGTAGGCGGCGGCGAACCCAACGAGCAGCTCCTGCAGCAGATCGCGATCGGCCGCCGCGAGCTCGTCCAGCGCGGCCTGCTCGACCAGGCGACGTGCCTCTTCGTAGGTTGCGGCCCGCTCGCCGCGTAGCCTCAGGTCGCCGAGGTCGAAGAGACGGTCCGCAGTCGCGTCGGGCTCGAGATAGGCGAGCGCCTGGCGTGCCGTCTCGCGGTGTGCGTCTCCGGAGCCGTCGTCCTCCGCGAGGCAGCGAGCCGCATCGCGAAACTCGTTCAGCCGCTCGACGAGGCTCGGGTGCTCGCCCAGCTCCAGGACGAGCTCGCGGCCGGCCGACCTGAGCGTCTCGTAGACGCCGGTGAGCATCCGACGCAGGCCGTCCGCTCCGTACACGGCGAGCAACCGAAGTCGAGCCGGGTCGTCGTTTGCGCAGAAGGCCGTCAGAGCTGCGGCGAACGCTTCTCCGCGCAGGACGCGTCCCTGGCTCTCGTCGAGCACGCGAAAGCGCGGGTCGACCCCGGCCGCGAATGGATGGGACCGGAGTAGGCGGTGACAGAAGCCGTGGATCGTCGAGATCCACGCGCCGTCCAGCTCGCGCGCCAGATCGGACCGTCCGCGCTCGACCAGGCCGGCGCGGATCCTGCTGCGCAGCTCGCCCGCGGCCTTCTCCGTGTAAGTGATCACGAGGATCGACTCGACGTCGATTCCCTCGTCGCACACGGCGCGCGCAAAACGCTCGACGAGCACCTTCGTCTTCCCGGTGCCCGCGCCCGCGGAGACGAACACGAGCCCGCGCGCGTCGACCGCGTTCTGCTGTTCCGGGTTGAGGTTCATGCGCGCCTTATGCGGCACATCGACCAGAGCTCGCACCACGTCGGACAGTCGCCGCCCTTCGGGTCGTGCTGTACGTCGCCCGTGCGAATCCGTTCGACGATCCCCACGGCCAGCTCGCGCGCTCCTTCGACCTTGCTCCAAAACTCTTCCTCCGCGAGATAGTCGTTCTTCGCGAAGCCGGGGATGCCGTCCTCGCGTGCCTCCGCGCGCAGCAGTCCGCGCGCCTTGCGCTCACCGGACAGCGGGCGGTAGAGACCGCCCAGAGGCTCGACGCCGACGAGATCGCGCAGCACGAGCATGTACAGCGGAATCTGGAGGCGTTTCTCGGACTCGATCTGCTGGGCGGAGTGCGCGTGCTTCCCCGCCTTGTAGTCCTGGACGATCCCGCGGGCGCTGAACGGGTCGACGTCGATGCGGTCGATCTTTCCCGAGAGAGTGATGCCCTCGGCGAGCTCGAGGCCGCGTTGGAGCTCGGGCGCTGAGCGCTCCGATCCGAAGAGCACCTCGAAGCGGCGCGGAACGAGCGGCATGTCTGCAGCAGCCTCTTCGCGGACGAACGCCTCGAGGTCGCGCCAGAGACCGTGCCGGAGCTCACGCTCCTGGAGATCGGTGAGCTCGAGGCGGACGCCCTGCACCGCGTGATCCAGGCACCGCCGCAGGAAAGCGACCGCGTCCTCGACCCGATCCTGCTCGACACGATCCGCGCCGAGCTCCTTCGGCAGTCCGGAATAGAAGCGGAACAAGACCTGGTGCGCGATCGATCCGCGCAGGCGTGCATCGACCCGCGCATCGATGCTCTTCGGATCGATCAGACGCTCGAGGAACCAGATCGAGGAGCAGTCCGCGAACCGCTCCAGCTCCGTGACCCCGAAGGTTGCCTTCGCCGCCAATTCGGCGAGCACCTGCGGATGCGTCAGGCGGGTTGGGCGCTCGAACGCGTGGAGCGCGCGAGCGAGCCGCCGGTCCCACCCGTTTGCCGTTGCAATCGCGTCGGCCGCGACGCTGTCAGCCGCGGCGCGGAGGGCGACAGCGCGCAGGCGTTCCCGGTCCGTCGGAGCTTCTTCCAGCGGCCAGGTGAGCTCCGACAGCGGGCGCCGGCGCGTCCATCGCGCCACGTCGTCCTTCGGGAAGACGGCCTGCACTTCGTCCCAGAACGGGCTCGGCTCCCGTGGGCTGCCCTCGTCGGTCGCGGCCTCGCGGACGAGGTACAAGCGCCTGCTCGCGCGCGTGCACGCGGTGTAGAAGAGGTAACGGTCACGGGCGACCTGATCGGGCCGCGTCAACCGCGCTCGCGAGCGCTCGTCGAGATCGCGGCGCGCGTCGTCGCCGAGGAACGGTGACTCGTGGCCGCGACGCGGCAGGCTCCCCTCCTCCAGGCCGAGCAGGAAGACCACTTCAAAACGTCGCGTACGGGCGCGCAGGAGATCGAGCACCGCGATCCGTCCCGCTTCGGCCGTGGAGGAGCGCCGGACTTCCGCCCGCTCCACGGCGGCGAAGACTTCTTCGGTCGAGAGGGAACCCTCGAGCTCGCTCCAGCCCTGCAGCTCTCCGACCAGCCGCATCACGGCCTCGTGCGCACGAATGTCCTGGCGCGAGAGCTCGCCGACCGGCGGCGCTTCCAGCCCGTAAGCCGCGCGCAGCATGAAAGCCGCGAGCTCGGCAACCGCGTCGAGTGGGAACGGCGCAGAACGCAGCGCCTCGAGCACGGCCAACGGCTGGCCGTCGCGCAGCCTGATCGTCTCTTCTTCGACTCGCTCCGGTGAATCGACGGCGCGCCCACGGAGGCGTCCTTCGAGGAAGTCGACGTTCTGGCGCGTGAAGCCCGAGTAAGGCGAGTGCAGGAAGGTGTAGAGATCGCCGCGGCCGCCGCCGAGCCACGCAAACCGAAGGAGGCTCAGAAGCGCCTGGCCGTACGGCGTCTTGTCGAACCGCGCATATGCCTCGAGCGCGTACGGAACGCCGAGCGTGCCGAGCGCAGTCTCGAGCGGCGCCTGCCAGCGCTCGAGCGACGGACAGACGATGCCGATCTGCTCCGCTTGAACGCCGGACCGGATCAGGGAGAGCAGCTCCTCGCCGACGAGCTCGAGCGTTCCGCGCTTGCCCGCGCTCTCGAAGAAGCGAATCGCCCCTTCGATCTCGGGCGCTTCGGCGACGGACTCGGCGAAGAGCGTGCGCTCCAGATGCGCGAGCGCCGGCTCCGCGACCTGATCGAACGCCGGCGGCAGCTCCTCGATGCGACCGTCCGCGAGGCCGGTGAGATCGTCCATGGTCCGGCGAAGGGACGCGAACGCAGCGCGGCCCGGCTCGTACGGCACCGACACGGTCACCTCACTGCGGCCGGCGAGCGCTTGCAGCAGCGCCCACTCCGCGCCGGTCAAGTCCTCGAAGCCGTATGCGAAGACCGGCTCGCCGCCCCAGGCGTCGAGTTCCCCGGCGACTCGTTCCGCCGCACGCCGGCGCAGGAGATCGCTGTCCCACATGCCGAGCCGGTCGAGCTCCCCGCGATACGCGGCATACAACGCCGCGAGCTCGCCCTCCAGGTCATTCGGGTCGAGCAACCCGGACTCGAGCTCACCCACCGTCGCGAGCAGCGCGTCCGCGAAGCCGCCGAAGCGGGCTGAGCGGCCGAGACCGTTGAGTGATTGACCGGCGAGTGCGCGGCGGACGATGAGAGCCCGCTGCGCCTCGGTCGCGACGGGCCGCGACGCGCTGCCGCCACGCGCGAGCCGCTTGAAGAGGTCGTCGAAAGTGCCGATCGCGCCGCCGAGCAGGGCCGGCTGGATGGCGAGCAACTCGCGCTCTCGCTCCTCGACGTCCGACCGGTTCGGCACGATCAGGTACGGCTCCCGAGGCAGCGCCTCGAGATACCGGCGGAGCAGGAGCGCCACCTTCCCGGCGTTAGCCGGGCCGGTGATGAGGTTCAGACCCAACTGACCCACTCTAGTCGGGCACTCAGACGACGCCCGAGGCGCCGTACGCTAAGAGCGGGAAAGGCCTAGGCGGCGGTGCTCGTGCAAGAGAAGACGTGGCGCGACACGGCCTGCATCAAACTGCAGACGGCTTAGGACGCCGGCCGCGTCGTGCGACCGCCTGACCCGGCATCTTGCCGGCGCAGTCGTCGCAGAGATCCGCCTGCTTGGAACCGCGCCGCGCATCCGTGAAATTGATCCGCAGCACGGCGCCTTTGGCCTCGTCGACTTCCTTGCCGCAATCGTCGCAGACCAGTCTCGTAACACGTGCCACCGATTTCCTCCCTCTCAAGCGATTTGAGTGCGCCTGAGCCTAGCGCAAAGGATCCAGAATTAAGCGGCCGTTCGTGACTGCTTAATTCGCCAGGAACGGAGCAGGCTCAACAAGGCCTGTTCCTCCCGGTCGAGGCCCAAGTCGCGCGCACCTACCACGCAAATGGCGAGGCCGGAAATCTTCGATCGTTGTTCCGTCGAGATACGGTCGATCGCGGCCGCTCAAGCGATGTGGCTCACGAAACTTCTGACCAAAATGCATCGCTGTATCGTCTCCGCAACCGTGGACGGCAAAACGATCGTGGTGCTGGAAGGGGATGAAACAGGGCAGGAGCTGCTGGAGGAGGCCCTCCGCGTCCTCTCTCCGGAGGTAACGGGGCTCGACCTCGAGTTCCCGCGCTTCGATCTGTCGCTCGAGTCCCGCAGAGCGACCCAGAACCGGGTCGTCCACGAGGCTGCCCGGGCGATCCGAGAGCACGGCCTCGGCCTCAAAGCCGCCACGATCACCCCGGAAGGCCGCGGCGACGTCGGCTCGCCGAACCGCATCCTGCGGGAGGAGATCGGCGGGAAGGTCATCGTGCGGACGGGGCGCCGCATCCCAGGTGTGGTGCCGTTCGGCGGCGTGCATGCGCCGATCTCGATCGTGCGCATGGCGGTCGGAGACGCCTACGGAGCAAAAGAGTGGCGCGAGGGCGAGGGGGACGACGAGGTGGCTTTCCGCACGGAGCGCATCGAACGGCGCGTCTGCCGTGCGGTCGCGGAGTTCTCGTTCCGTCTGGCCGAACAGGTGGGCGCAGAGGTGTTCGGCGGCCCCAAGTACACCGTGAGCCCGACCTACGAAGGGATGCTGAAGGAGGAGATGGACGCGGCGGCCGAGCGACATCCCGACGTGCCGTACGAGCCGCAGCTCATCGATGCAACCTTCGCGCTGCTGATCGCTTCGGCCGGCGACCCGCTGGTGATTCCCGCGCTCAACCGTGACGGCGACATCCTGTCCGACCTCGTGCTGCCGCTCTTCGGCTCGATCGCCGGCTCCGAGTCGCTACTCGTCGCGTTCGAAGAGGACTACGCACCGAAGGCGCTGATGGCGGAAGCCGCGCATGGGACTGCGCCGTCGCTGCGCGGCAAGGACGTCGCGAACCCGATGGCAATGATTCTCGCCGGCGCAGCGCTGCTCGCCTACGGAGACGAGCGGGCGCAACAGGTCGGCCGCGCCATCCGCGAAGCGTGTCTCGAGGCCGTCTCGCAGGGGGTCCGCACGGCCGACCTCGGCGGACACGCGGGCACGACCGAGTACACCGACGAGGTCATCCGCCGCGTGAAGTCGAAGCTCGAGGTCTGGGCCGCGCTCTAGATCGCTGCGGCGTCGGCGAGCGCGCCTGCGCTCCACGCATCGAGAAAGGCGTGCGCGAACGCGGGATCGAACTGGGAGCCTGCGCAACGCTCGATCTCGCCGACTGCACGTGTGGTCGGCAGCGCGCGACGGTAGGGACGCGTCGAGGTCATGGCGTCGAACGCATCCGCAACGGCAAGCAGCCGCGCTCCCTCGGGGATCTGCGTGCCGCGCCGACCGGTGGGATAGCCGCCGCCGTCCCAGCGCTCGTGGTGGTACAGGACGTACGGCAGCGCGTCCCGCGCAGGGCCGACCCGGCTGATCAGCTTCGCGCCCGCAGCGGGGTGCGTCCGGATCTCGGCGAGCTCGTGCGGCAGCAGGGGGCCGCGCTTGCGCAGTAGGGCCTCGGAGATCGTCACCTTGCCGATGTCGTGCAGCGGGGCTCCGACCTCGAGCGTCCTGAGCTTCCGAACGTCCCAGTCGAGCCAGACTGCGAGCCGCCGTGACAGGAAGGTAACGCGCGCGCAGTGCGCCGCCGTCGAAGGGTCGCGCGCAGCGAGCGCGGAAGCGAGGTCGGCCAGCATCGACCCGGAGACATTCCAGGCCGTCCGCCGTTTCCCTTCTGTGCCCCCTGGGGGGCACAGTCCTAACGCCAGATACCGGTGATCGGGGTTGCGCTCACGGACATACCGAGGAGTGGCAGCCCCCACGCGTCCTCGATCGTGCGCAGCGCTCCGTAGTGGTTCGTCACGGCGGCGAACCGCGCCCCTTGACGGACCGCGGTCCCCACGGCCAGAGCAGCCGTGTGGCCGCCGCCCCGCACCTTCGAGATGCCTTCGTCGAAGAGGACGAAGACGACCGTCTTCGGCAGCGTCAGCAGCGGTCCGACGTTCCGGCGCAGCCACGCGTCCCCGACCGCCACGGAGCAGTCATGCATCGAGTTGCAGAGGTCGGGAACGACGAGCGAGAAGTCGGGCAGCCGTCGCGCGCGCAAGTCGCCGCGAAGCTGTGGCAGCGGCACGATGTTCGCGCGGCGGCTGGTCGTCGTGGCGATGTCACGAAAGTACGCAAAGGGGTTGTGCTTCTTTGCGTAGCGGCCGTTCGCAGCTCCGAGGTATCCCGGCGCGGGCAGCCCTTCCGCGTAGGTCTTCCAGGTCCGGCCCGATGCCTCGATCGTGTCCGCCAGGCTCTTCGCGTCGACGACGCAGTCGGTGCAGTCGCTCGTGATCCCCTGCGTCGAGCCCGAGACGAGCGCGAGGTAGTTCGGCAGGCTCGGATGCGTGACGCCGTAGTAGCGCGTGAGTTTCGCGTAGCGGCGTGCGTACGCGTTGAACGTCGGAGCAGCGCGGTTGCCGAGCACGCTCGTCGACTCCTTGTTCTCGAAGACGACCACTACGACGTGCCGGAAAGCCGGTAACGGTGCGATCGCCGACGCGCCGGAGCAGGCAAGGAGCGCGGAGAACAGCGCCAGGCAGGCAGCTGTCCTCATGTCTGCTCCGCGCGCCGGCGCACAAGTTGGACAGCCACGATGCCGAGCACGACCACGACACCGATCGCGATTCCGCCGTAAGCGCCGTAGCGCGCGATCGCATCGGCCGCGGCCTTGCCGGCGTAGAAAGCGACAAGCCCGACGCCGATCGCCCAGACGATTCCTCCAAGTGCGTTCCACAGGAGGAACGTCCACCACGGCATGCGCGTGATCCCGGCCATCCACGCCGCTGTCACGCGAACGCCGCCGAAGAAGCGTGCGAAGAACACGGCCTTGGGGCCGTGTTTCTCGAAGAACCGCTCCGCAGGCGGTATGACGCGCTCGGCCTGGCGCTTCAGCCACGCGTAGCGGTAGATGAGCCGGCGGCCGCCCTCGCGTCCGAGCCAGTAGCCGATGTTGTCCCCGATGATCGCGGCAGCTGCCGCGACCACGATCACGGTGGTAATGGACAGGTGCCCCTTGGACGCGTAGACACCCGCGGCGATCAGAGCGGTCTCGCCCGGAAGCCATAGGCCGGCGGACTCCGCGCAGACGATCCCGAACAGGAACCAGAGCCCATAGCTGTGGATGAAATGCGTCACGGCCGAGCAGGGTATCGGCGGAGCCGCATAAACTCGCAGCGTGCGAATCGGCGTTCCGCGAGAGGTCGAGCCGGGCGAGCGCCGAGTGGCGCTCGTCCCTGAAGCGGTCTCGAAGCTGGTGGGAGGCGGGTTCGAGATCGCCGTCGAGCGCGGCGCCGGGGTAGCCGCGTCGTTTCCCGACGAGGCGTACCGCGAGGCCGGTGCAGAGCTCGCGGATCAGGTATGGGACGCGGACGCAGTCGTCAAGGTGCGGAAGCCTACGAGTGAGGAAGTGCAGCGATTGCGTAACGGCCAGCTGCTCATCGGGTTCCTCGAGCCGCTCACGGATCCAGCCGGAATCGAGCTGTTGACGCAGCGGGGCGTGCATGCGTTCGCGATGGAGTCGATCCCGCGTACCACGCGCGCACAGCCGATGGACGCGCTGTCTTCCCAGGCGACCGTGGCCGGCTACAAGGCTGTGCTGCTGGCTGCGGAGCGCCTCCCCCGGTTCTTTCCGATGCTGATGACGGCGGCCGGCACGGTCGCTCCGGCGAAGGTGCTGGTGCTCGGCGCCGGGGTGGCAGGACTGCAAGCAATCGCGACGGCACGCCGGCTCGGCGCAGTCGTCGCCGGTTTCGACGTGCGGCCGGTCGTGAAGGAGCAGGTCGAAAGTCTCGGCGCGACGTTCCTCGAACTCGGCGTGCGCGGCGAGGAGACTGCGGGCGGCTACGCCCGCGAACTGACGGAGGATGAGCTGCTCAAGCAGCAGGAAGAGCTCGCCGCGCGGATCCCGGACTACGACGTCGTGATCACGACCGCGCTCATTCCCGGGCGGCCCGCGCCGAAGCTGATCCCCGCAGCGGCCGTCGCGCGCATGCGGCCTGGCTCGGTGATCGTCGATCTCGCAGCCGAGGCGGGTGGCAACGCGGAACCGACCGAGCCGGGCGAGGTCGTCGAGCGGGACGGTGTGACTCTCATCGGCCTGACGAACCTCGCGTCGACGATGCCGCTCCACGCGAGCCAGCTCTACGCGCGCAACGTCAGCGCGCTGCTGCAACATCTTGCGCCGGAAGGCGAGCTCACGCTCGACTGGGACGACGAGATCACCGCAGGTGCCTGCGTGACTCGCGAGAAAGCAGCGACCGCCGCGTGAGCGGCCGTGTGGAAAGGGAAGGGGGAAACCGGGAGGTTTCCCCACTTCTCATCTTCGACAGTTGCGGCGATCCCAGCGGCGCAACCGTCGAAGCGAACACTCCAGAAGAAGGGGGTCCGTGGGGGAAACATGGTTTCCCCCACGCGACCGAGCCGAAGGCGAGGGAGGCGGCATGAGTCACGGCCTGCTGCTCACCTTCGAGATCACGATCCTCGTGCTGGCCATCTTCCTGGGCTTCGAGGTCATCTCCAAGGTGCCGACGCTGCTGCACACGCCGCTGATGTCAGGCACGAACGCGATCCACGGCATCGTCATCGTCGGCGCGATGCTCGTCGCGGGCCTCGACCACAAGGACACGCTCACCAGCGTCATCGGGCTGATCGCCGTCGTGCTGGCATCCGCCAACGTCGTGGGCGGCTTCGTCGTCACCGACCGCATGCTCGAGATGTTCAAGAAACGGGAGAAGAAGCCCGAACCTTGAGTCGAGACGTCACCAACCTTCTCTATCTGATCACGATCGTGACGTTCATCCTGGCGTTGCGGTTCTTGTCGAACCCGGCCACGGCCCGGCGCGGGAATCAGATCGGCGCGGCCGGAATGCTCGTCGCGATCGTCGTGACCTTCCTGCAAAGCGAGGTCGTCAGCTACTGGGAGATCATCGTCGGGATGATCGCCGGCGGCGCATTCGGCGCCGTGGCGGCGCGCAAGGTGCGCATGACGGCCATGCCGCAGATGGTCGCGCTGTTCAACGGCGTCGGCGGCGGCGCAGCGGCACTGATCTCGCTGGCCGAGTTCCACCTGCACGCACCCGATCCGGGAACGCTCCAGGTGGACATCAGCTCATCGATCGTGCTCTCCGCGATCATCGGGAGCATCTCCTTTTCCGGCTCGATGATCGCGTTCGCAAAGCTGCAGGAACTGATCGGCGGACGGCCGATCACCTACCCTCTGCAGCAGGTCGTGAACGGCCTCCTCTTCGCCGCTTTGCTCGCGGGGGGGATCGCGATCGCTGCGGGTACCGAGCAGCAATGGCTGATGTGGGCGCTGCTCGCCGGTGCCTCGGTCTTCGGGATCCTCTTCGTCCTCCCGATCGGCGGTGCGGACATGCCGGTTGTGATCTCACTTTTGAACGCCTTCACCGGCCTCGCAGCGGCGGCAACCGGGTTCGAGCTCGAGAACAACGTCCTGATCGTCAGCGGCATGCTCGTCGGCGCGTCGGGAACGTTCCTCACGATCATGATGGGCCGGGCGATGAACCGGTCGGTCGCGAACGTGCTCTTCGGTGCGTTCGGCAAAATTGCTCCCTCCGCTCCAGGCGCCGGTGCCGGTGGGGATACCGACGGCCAGGTGCGCTCCACGACCGCGGACGACGTCGCCGTGATGCTCGGCTATGCGAACAAGGTCGTCTTCGTGCCCGGTTACGGGATGGCGGTCGCGCAGGCGCAACACGACGTGCGTGCTCTCGCCGATCTGCTCGAGGCGCGCGGCGTGGACGTGTCGTACGCGATCCACCCCGTCGCGGGACGGATGCCCGGCCACATGAACGTCCTGCTCGCGGAGGCGAACGTGCCCTATCCGCAGCTGAAGGAGATGGACGAGGCGAACGCGGAGTTCTCGCGCACCGACGTGGCCCTCGTCATCGGCGCGAACGACGTCGTCAATCCCGATGCCCGCAACAACGCCGGCAGCCCGATCTACGGCATGCCCATCCTCAACGTCGACAACGCGCGGCAGGTCGTCGTGCTGAAGCGGAGCATGAATCCCGGCTTCGCCGGGATCGAGAACCCGCTGTTCCTGAACCCGAAGACCGCGATGCTGTTCGGGGACGCCAAGGAGTCGATCGCGAAGCTCGCCGCGGCCGTCAAGGTTCTCTAAAACTACGATCCTCGTGGTGATCGTGAAGGTTCTGTTCTGGTTCTCGTTAGGGGCGCTCGCATGGACCCAGGTCGGCTATGCGCTCTTCGCTGCTGCGCTGGCGCGGGTGCGATCCCGCCCCGTGCGTAAAGGCGCCTTCACCCCGTCCGTGAGCCTGATCGTCGCCGCGCACGACGAGGAAGGCGTCATCGAGCGCCGGCTCGAGAACCTGCTCGCGCTCGACTATCCGCCCGAGCAGCTCGAGATCCTCGTCGCGTCCGACGCCTCGAACGACCGCACCGATGAGCTCGTCGAGGCGGTGTCGGCGCGCGATCCGCGCGTGCGGCTTCTGCGCTGCTCCCGCGGCGGCAAGGTCGCCGCGCAGAATCAGGCCGTCCGCGAAACGAGTGGAGAGATCCTTGCCTTTTCGGACGCCAACGCGCAGTGGCAGCCGGACGCGCTGCGCAAGCTCGTCCGCAACTACGCGGATGGGGACGTCGCCTACGTGTGCGGCTCGAGCGTCTACGAGACAGCCGACGGAACGAATCGCGAAGGGACGTACTGGCGCTTCGAGGGCTGGCTGCGCCGCAACGAGTCGGAGCTCGGCTCCATCACGGGCGGGATCGGCGCGATCTACACGGTGCGCCGCTCGGACTACGTCGACGTGGATCCACGCTTCGGCCACGACCTCGCGCTGCCGTACCTGATGGTGCAGCACGGTCGGCGCGCGGTCTACGATCCGGAGGCGCTTGCATCGGAGAAGCCCTCGCGCGACATCGAGGACGAGTACCGCCGCAAGGTGCGCATGTTCGAGCACTGCTGGCTGATCGTCCTGCGCGGGAAGATGCTGCGCGGGCTCGGGCCGACGTACCTGCTCGAGATTCTGTCGCACCGCCATCTGCGCTACGCGAGCGGCCTGTTGCATCTCGTCTTGCTCGGGTCGTCGATCGCGCTCGTCGGGGAAGGTCTCGTGTACCAGGTCGCGCTCGGTGCGCAGCTCGGGTTGCTGCTCGCTGCGGCATTCGGCGTCGGGATCGCGCGGTACTACGTTCTCGTCACCTGGGCAACGGTCGTGTCGCTCGTCCGGTACCTGCGCTTCGGCGTCCCCGCGGTCTGGGCCAAGGCCGAGGGGACACGGTGAACCGCGCGCTCGACGCCGCAGCCGCCGGGCTCGGACTCGCGGTGGTTAGCCCTGTCCTCGCCGCGGCGGCGTGTGCGATCAAGCTCGACGACGGCGGGCCCGTCTTCTACCGGCAGCGGCGGGTCGGCCTGAACGGCGAGGAGTTCGAGCTCGTGAAGCTCAGGACGATGGAGGTCGGAGCGGAGCACAAGGGCGCGGGCTTCGCCGTCAACGAGGGCGATCCGCGCATCACGCGCGCCGGCCGTCTGCTGCGCCGGCTCTCGATCGACGAGCTCCCGCAGTTGTGGAACGTCGTCCGCGGCGACATGAGCCTCGTCGGCCCCCGCCCCACGCTCGCATACCAGGTCGAGCGGTATACGCCCCGTCAGCGCCGCCGCCTCGAAGTGAGGCCCGGCATCACCGGGTGGGCGCAGATTCAGGGCCGCGCGCGCCTCCCGTGGGACGAGCGAATCGAGCTCGACGTCTGGTACGTGGAGCACCGCTCGCCCTGGCTCGATCTGAAGATCATGGCGCGCACGCCGCGTGCACTCTTCGCGGGCACGTACAAGGGCGACACGGGGGGCTGGTCGAGGTGATCCCGTTCTTCAGCGGGGCGCAGGTGCGCGAAGCGGTCTCGCCGGAGCGTGCGCTCGAGGCGGTGCGCGACGCGTTCGTCGCCTATGCGCGCGGCGAGTGGACGATGCCGCCGAAGGTCTACGTGCCCGCCTATCCGGAA
>JBGPYI010000158.1:0-5792 GCA_041493175.1 Gaiellaceae bacterium
AAAAGCCCACCAGCAACCCCATAAGAGTGCGCGGGCTCCGCCCGCGCACATTCCGCGCGAAGCGCCGTACCAAATCTGAGCGAAGGCGCAGCCTTCGCTCAGAGGCCGAGGCGTTCCAGCGTCGCTTCGTCTCGGCGCCAGCGTGGCTTCACCTTGACCCGCAATTCCAGATACACCGGATGCCCGACCAGCGCCTCGATCTCCGGCCGCGCCCTCCGGCCGATCTCTCGCACCATCGAGCCGCCCTTGCCGACGACGATCTGCTTCTGCGACTCGGTCTCGACAAGCACGTCGGCCTCGATGACACGCTCCCCGAGCTCCTGGACCTCGACGGTGATCGCGTGAGGAAGCTCGTCCTTTGTCAGGCGCAGCGCCTGCTCGCGCACGAGCTCGGCGATCTGAACCTCGACCGGCAGATCTGTCCGCTGCTCCTGCGGGAAGTACAACGGGCCTTCGGGAAGGAGCGCGACGAGCTCCTGACGGAGCTCCTCGACGCCGTCGCCGGTCTTCGCGCTGACGGGATGGAGGGCATGAAAGTCGCCGAGCTTCGAGGCCGACTCCATCTGGGTCGCGATGTGACCGCCTTTCAGCCGGTCGATCTTGTTCAGCGCAATCACAACCGGAACGCCCAGCTCGAACACGCGCCGCGCGACGAAGCGGTCGCCCGCGCCGATGCGTTCGCGCGCGGACAGGACGAGCACGACGGCGTCGACGTCCTCGAACGACGCGTCCACGGTGCGCTGCATGTGCTCGGTGAGCGGATCGAGCGGCCGCTGGAAACCTGGGAGGTCTGCGAGGACGAGCTGGTAGTCATCGCCGTTCGCGATCCCGAAGATCCGTCGGCGTGTCGTCTGGGGCTTGTCGGAGACGATCGCCACCTTGCCGCCCGCGAGCGCGTTCACGAGCGTCGACTTGCCGACGTTCGGCCGCCCTGCAACGGCGACGAAGCCCGACTTCAAGCGGGCAGATCCCAGGTATCCGGCAGCAGCTCCGCCGCCGAATACGTGGCGAGCTCGCCGGCCGAGTTCAGGAACGTGATCTCGTCGATCCGAAACTCGTAGAGCCACTGCCGGCAACCACCGCACGGAGAGGCCGTGATCCCGATCGCCGCGATGTCACCGGGCTTGTAACCCTCGCTGACCGCTTTGACGAGCGCCGTCTTCTCCGCACAGACGCCGAGTGGATAGGCGGCGTTCTCCACGTTCACGCCCTCGAAGACCTTGCCGTCCCGGGTGCGCACTGCCGCCCCGACGAGGTAGTTCGAGTAGGGCGCGTACGCCCGTTCCGAGATCGCGACCGCCCGCTCGTAAAGATCTCTGCTCACAGCAGCTGGAAGATCGAGAGGGTCACGAGCGCGCCGAGCGCGCCTCCATAGGCGACCTCGAGGGCGGAGTGAACCCCGGATTCCACGCGAGTCTGGGCCACGAGCAGTGCCATGATGAACGTCAGCGCGCTGACGACGAAGCGGTGCGAGTCGCCGACGATATACGTGGCGGCCATCCAGCCCGCGAACGCGACGGCGGCATGTCCGGACGGAAGGCCCCCGCGAAGCGGCGTCCCGCGACCCGTCCAGGCCTTCATGGCGATGACGATGATCACCGTCAGCACGAGAGCGACCACGGTGATCTCCGCGGGGGCGTTGCGGAGCTTGTCGAGCACGCGCGCGGTCTTGTCGGCGGCCTTGCCGGCAAACACGAGGTAGCCGACGGCGACGGCGTTCACTGACGCAATCAGCACGGCGCCGGCGGCGATGTCCTTTGCCAGCTTCGCCATCGGGTCGAAGGACGTCGTGGCGGCGTCGATTGCCCCTTCGATGGCGGTGTTGATCATCTCGGCCACCAGGACGAACGCGATCGAGATCAACAACGTGATCAGCTCGATCTTCGAGACGCCGACGGCGACTGCGCCGACGATCACCGCGACGGCCGCTGCAAAGTGGAGCCGCATGTTGCGCTGCGTACGCAACACGTGGATCACACCCTCGATGGCGAAGTTGAAGCTCTCGATCACGGACGGACGCGGCCTCATGTGTGAGCTCGCTCTCGGGCTTCCATCTCTGCCCCGTGGTCGTAGCCGACGAGGTGCAATACGGCGTGCACGAGCGGAGCGCGCCACGCCTCTCCGACCACCTGCGGGCAGAGCACGACGTCGCCGAGCTGACGAGGCATTCCTGCCGGCAGCGCGTCGCGACCGTCGATCGGGAACGCGAGCGCATCCGTCTCCTCGTCGATCCCGAGATGCTCGCGCTTGAGGTCACGGATCTCCTCTGGACCGACGAGCTGCAAGCCGAGCTCGCCGTCCCCGATTCCCTCCGCCTGCAAGACCTCGCGGATCAGGTCCGACGCAGCCCCGAGGTCGAGGACCGCGCCGGAACGGTTCGCCACCTCGATCTCCACCATCGCCGCTACTTCCGCCGTGCCGTCCCGGTCTCCTCCGCATGCAGCTTGTAGGCCTCGACGATCCGCTGCACGAGCTTGTGCCGCACGACGTCCTCGTGGCCGAAACGAACGAAAGCGATGCCGTCGATCGAGGCGAGGATGTCCTGCACCTGGATGAGACCGGAGGCTTGCTCGCGAGGTAGGTCGACCTGCGTCACGTCACCCGTGACCACCACCTTCGAGCCGAACCCGAGCCGCGTGAGGAACATCTGCATCTGCTCGGGGCTCGTGTTCTGCGCCTCGTCGAGGATGATGAAGGAGTCGTTGAGCGTACGGCCGCGCATGAACGCGAGCGGCGCCACCTCGATCGTCCCGCGCTCCATGTACGTATTCAGCCGCTCCGCATCGAGCATGTCGTAGAGCGCGTCGAAGAGCGGTCGCAGATACGGGTCGACCTTCGCGAGCACGTCACCCGGGAGAAAGCCGAGCCGCTCCCCCGCCTCGACCGCGGGGCGCGTGAGGATGACGCGCGCAACCTGCCGCTCCTGCAGCGCGGCGACGGCCGCGGCCATCGCCAGATAGGTCTTGCCCGTGCCCGCCGGGCCGATCCCGAACGTGACCGTGCAGTTCCGGATCGCATCCACGTAGCGCTTCTGCGTCACGGTCTTCGCCGAGATCTGCTTGCCGCGGTGACGCCAGACCACGTCGCTGAAGACGTCCTGCACGTTCTCGGCCTGGTCGATGGCGTTGAGGACGGCGTCCACCGTCGCGGGCCCGATCTCCTGCCCGGTCTCCACGAGCTCGACCAGCTCGTCGACGACCGCGCGCGCCTCGGCGACGTGGATGTCGTCGCCGGCAATCGTGAGCCGGTTCCCGCGCAGGAGAATCGTGCACTCGAGGCGGTCGCGGAGAGCATCGAGGACGCCGTCGCCGATCGTCGCCAGCTCCGCGGCGACGTCGTTGGAGACGTCGAGGGTCTGTTTCACCTGCTGCACGCGCTCAGTGTAGGCGCGACCCTCGGGCGTACCTCTAGGCGAGCTTTTCCTTGACCGGCTGACTGACGACTGACCCATCGGTCCGGCCGGAGACCAAGGCGCCGCTTGTCGGCGCCGACCTAGAGGAGGTGCGGGCTTTTGCCCGCACCTCCGTCTGGGTGGAAACCCTAGGCAAGCTTTTCCTTGACCAGCTGACTGACGACTGAGCCATCGGTCCGGCCGGAGACCTGCGGCATCACGTCGGCCATGACCCGGCCGAAGTCGCCCATGCTGGTCGCCCCGTTCTCGGCGATGGCGTCGTCCACGATCTCCTCCAGTTCGGCCTCCGTGAGCGGCTCGGGCATGAACTCCTGCAGCACCGAGAGCTCCTGCTCCTCCGCCGCCGCCTGCTCCTCGCGCCCGCCGCTGCGGAACGCCTCGGCCGCCTCGATGCGGCGCTTGCGCTCGCGCTGGAGGACCTGGAGCTCCTCGTCGTCCGACAGCGGGCGTAACAGCTCCTTTTCTGCCGAACGGAGGCTCGCGAGGATGAGCCGCAGCGCGTCGCGGCGGTCGGCGTCGCGCGCAAGCGTCGCCTGCTTGACCTCGTCCTCCATCCGGGCGATGAGGCTCATCTCTGGAGTCCCTGGATCCGCCCACCGAGCACGTGCCAGTGGAGGTGGAAGATCTTCTGGCCGCCGCCCTCGCCCACGTTCACGACGACCTTGTAGTCGTCGAGGCCTGCCTCACGCGCGGTCTGGGCGACGAAGTCCAGCATGCGCTTCGCCTCGTCGGGCGGAAACTCGCCGATCTCGCGGAAGGTCGGGACGTGCCGCTCTGGCAGGACCAGCAGGTGCGTGTCGGCTTTCGGGTTGATGTCGCGGATCGCGACGAAGCCGTCGCCCTTCGCAACGTGGTCGCCCTCCTGTACGAGCTTGCAGAAGAGGCAGTCCTCAGGCAGCGAGGATCCCCTCCTCCGAAACGCCCGCTCCGCGAACCCGGACGAACTCACCGACCGGCGCCTGGACGAGCCACGGCGAGTAGTCGTCCCCGTAGCCGCGGCCGGGCCGATCAACGAGGACGAGGTCATCTGCGCCGATCTTCTCACGCCAGCTCGCGAGACACGCCGCTTCCGACGCTGCGCGCAGCCGGGCGCCCCGGTCCTTCTTCACGTCGGGCGCGACGGCGTCTTCTGCGGCCGTGACCGTTCCGGGCCGCGGCGAGTACGGGAAGACGTGGACTTTTGTGATGCCGGCCGCCTCGACAACCGAGAGCGTGTTCCGGAACGCGCGCTCGGTCTCGGTCGGAAAGCCGACGATCGCATCGGTCGTGAGGTTGAAGTCGGCGAGCGGCTCGAGCCGGCGGAGATAGGTGGCTGCGGTGTAGCGGCGCGCCATGTCCCGCAGCACCCCGTCGTCGCCCGACTGCAGCGGGACGTGCAGATGCCGACTTACATTCGACGTATCCCGCAGCGCCGACACGAGCTCGCCGTCGACGTGGTTGATCTCGATCGACGACAGGCGCAGCCGTTCCAGGCCGGGAACAGCGCCGACCTCACGCACCAGGCGCGGCAGTGCATACCCGGCCGCGCGGTCCCGATAGCAGCCGAGATTGATCCCTGTGAGGACGATCTCCCGGTGCCCGTGCGCGACGCGCCGCCGCACTTCGTCGAGCACCGCCGAGGCGGAGCGGCTTCGCGAGCCACCGCGAACGAGCGGGATCACGCAGAAGTTGCAGGAGAAGCTGCACCCGTCCTGGATCTTCACGAAGGCGCGCACCCGGTCGAGGCGGGCGTCCGCCTGAACGCACCCGATCGCGCCCACGTCCCCGGCCACGAAGGCCGGTGTCTCCTCACTCGGCCCGGCGACGACGGTCACGTTGGCGGGTAGACCCGAGAAGGCGTCGCCGGCGAGATTCGCCGCGCATCCGGTCACGTAGACGCGCCCGTGCGTGCGCGCCGCGCGCGTAACCGCCTGGCGCGACTTTCGGACCGCCTCGTGCGTGACGCAACACGTGTTCACGACCGCGACGTCCGCGCCGCCGCCAGGGCTTTGTTCGAGGTGGCCGTCCGCGAGCAGGCGCCCGCGGATTTCCTGCGCGTCCGTGTGGGAGACCTTGCAGCCGAGAAAACGGACCGAGAACGTCGTCACGGGTCTGATGCTAACTGGCCCCAGAACCCCACTCTCACGTCCTTTCGTAATGATCCGCCGCCCAACCGGCGCGCGTGATGCGGCGCAGATGCCTGAAGCCGGGAAGCGGCGCGTTGTCGGTCGGAAGGTAGCCCGACGTCACGAGGCTCCTGGAACGCAGACGCGGTGCGAGCGCCTCCACCGAGGTGCGGGTGATGTTCGCAAGCGCGACCTGTGCGATGGGAGCCTCTTCGTCGAGCACGTTCGCCTGACGTGCATCGACCTCGACGCCGTTCGCCGCGGCATTGGCGATC
>JBGPYI010000204.1:0-3580 GCA_041493175.1 Gaiellaceae bacterium
CGCCTCGCGGTAGGCGGTACGCAGCTCGGCGCCAGAAACGTCGCCCCGCGCGAGCAGGCCCATCGCGTCCTCGGCGGTCAGACGCAACGTGTCGATCATGGGCCGACCTTGGGCCCATGATCGAGGGAAGGGGAATGGGGGGAAACCGTGAGGTTTCCCCTCTCTGTCTCCTCGGCCCACGCGGCGATCTCGGCGGCGCGAGGGCTGAGGCGACCCCTAAAGAAGGGAGCTCGTGAGGGAAACATGGTTTCCCTCACGGGAGCGAGCCGAAGGCGAGGGACGCTCATGCTCAGCCCTGGACCCTACATCCGTTCGGGCGCCTCGACCCCGACCAGGTCGAGAGAGCGCGCGATCACGTTTTGCGTTGCGCGGACGAGCTCCAGCCGGAACGCCTCGGTCTCGGAACCAACGACGCGGTGCTCGTGGTAGAAGCGGTGGAAGTCGTCGGCGACCCGGATCGCGTAGATCGGGATCGCGTGCGGTGCGCGCCGCTCGGCCGCTTCCGCGACGACGAGCGGGAACTCCAGCAGCCGCTTGATCAGGTCCCGCTCCTCGCGGGCGAGCTCCGTGGGCCTCCCGACGGCCTCGGCTCCCTTGGCGTTCCGCAGGATCCCGGCAATCCGGGCGTGTGCGTACTGGACGTAGTAGACGGGGTTCTTCGGCGTCCGCTCGGCCGCCAGATCGACGTCGATGTCGATCGGCTGGTCGTGCCCTCTCGCGACGAGATACCAGCGCGCAGCGTCGATGCCGACCTTTTCCACGAGCTCATGGAGGAACACAATGTCGCCACGGCGCTTCGACATCTTCTTCGTCTCGCCGCCCTCGACGATGTGGACGAGCTGGTAGATCAGCACCTCGATGCGGTCGGGGTCGTAGCCGAGCATCGCGGCAGCGGCTTTCAGCCGGCCGACGTAGCCGTGGTGATCGGCGCCGAGCACGTAGATCGCGCGGTCGAACCCGCGCTCGAGCTTGTCGCGCACGTACGCGACGTCAGCGGCGAAGTACAGGTATGTGCCGTCGCCCGAACGAACGAGCGGACGGTCCTTGTCGTCGCCGTACGCGCTCGTGCGCGCCCAGATCGTTCCCTCCGCCTCGTACGTGTCGAGCCGCCGGAGGACGTCTGCGACCTCCTTCTCTATCTCACCCTGATGACGCCAGGTGTCGACCGGAATCCGGAACTCGGCGACCTCGCGGCGGATCTCCTCGAGCATGTGCTCGACGGGATCGACGTCGAGCGCGGCGAGCTGGTTGATGTACTCGCCCTGGTAGCCGCCCTCCGGCAGCTCCTCCCCACGCCGCCGCGCTTCGACCGAGGCCCGGAAGAGGTCGACCTGGCGGCCGGCGTCGTTGAAGTAGTACTCGCGCTCGACCTCGTGTCCCGCGTAGTCGAGGACCCGCGCCACGGAATCGCCGTACGCCCCGTTGCGTGCGGAGCCAACCGTCAGCGGCCCGGCCGGGTTCGCGGAAATCAGCTCGACCTGGATCTTCTGCGGCTGCTCCGGCGTGCCGGCCCCGTAATCCGGTCCGATCTCGGCGAGGGCAGCGGACAACCACTCGGTCGTCACCCAGAGGTTCAGGAACCCCGGCCCTGCGACCTCGGCGCGCTGGATCTCTTCGAGCTCGCTTGCACGCTCTGCGAGCTCGGCCGCGAGCTCGCGCGGCGGCCGTTTGTGCCGCGGCGCGGTCTGGAGCGCGACGTTCGTCGCGTAATCGCCGTGCGCCGGATCGCTCGGTCGCTCGAGCTCGACCGGCCCTCCGGCGAGGCCGGACAGCAGCGCGGCGAGGCGGGTAACCGCGTTCCCGGCAGCGTGAGAGGAGCGAGCCACGCCCGTAGTATCGTTGGGCCGTGGACGACGAGGCCCAGGAGCGCCAGCTCAACATCCATCTCGATCCGGAGCAGATGGCCGGGGTCTACGCGAACTTCGCCAACGTCACCTTCTCGCCGTACGAGTTCACGCTCACGTTCGCGCGCATCGACCACGAGATCGAGGAAGGCGACGTGCCTGGAGTCGTCGTCTCGCGCGTGAACATGTCGTCGCAGTTCTTCCAGGAGCTGCTGGCGGCGATGCAGGACTCGTTCTCCAAGTGGTCGACGCAGGAAGGGATCCGCAACCTCCCGGAAGCGCCGCCCAGATCCGAGGGTAGTTAGCGCGCCTGCGCTTGGAAGGCCTGGGCCTGTTCGACCCGCGTCAGCAGTGGCGGATGGTCGTCGAGGAAGACGTGCACCCAGCCGGGAGGATTTGGATCCTGGAGATCGGCCCTCACGAACCCCTTGAACAGCCCTTTTGCCGCCTCCGGATCCTGCGTTCCCTGTAACCCCACCCAATCCGCCTCCGCCTCGTAGCGGCGGTAGACTGTGTTCGTGAACGGCGTCAGCGCGAGTTGCAGGAGGGTGATCGTCAGGAGAGCGAGAGGCACGGTGCCCGGGTTGCGCAGGCCGCCGCGCCGGCCGGTGACGAGGGCGACCGCGGCCAGCAGAGGGATTCCGATGAGCCCGCCCCAGGCAATGCCTTTCCACAAATGCAGGCGCGCGAGATGTGCGAGCTCGTGGCCGACGACGAAGCGCACCTCCCTCGGCGTGAAGCGGCCGTCCAGCATCGTGTCCCAGATGAAGACGCTGCTGCTCGGGCCGATCCCGATCGCGTAGGCGTTCGCCGCAGTCGTCTGGTCGTGCACCGGCTGGATGCGGACGGCTGGATCGCCGGCCTTCTCACGCGCTTCGAGGCGCTTTACGGCGGCGGCGAGTTGCGGCGATCGCACCGGATGCGTCCCGATCCGGTTCGCGTACGGGAGCACGAACTGCATGACCAGGCCGAGACCGAGCAGGATCATTGCCGCGCCGATCCACCAGTTGCGTGCGAATCGCTTCGCGAGCAGCAGCACGATCGCGAGCACGATGACCGTGTTGAAGGTGGCACTCAGGAGCCCTTGCCACGGCGAGAAGACGATCGTGCCCCAATCCTCTGTCGAGATGCCGTGCCGTCGCTCCCACCAGCCCGCCGCGATGTCGAACGGCAGCGACAGAGCCCACAGGACCGTCGTGACGACGACCCCGGTGATCAGCCCGGCATTCACTCGGCCGAGCCCGAGCGAGCGGGCGAGCCGTGGGCCGCGCTGCACCATCACGACCAGCGCGAGCACGCTGACGAGGGTGCGGAGCAACCATTCGTAGTCGAAGAACCGCTCGTACTGCTTCCCCGCCCGAACGGCGCTGGCGCCGAACACCGTCTGCGGGTCGAGCCGGGGCAGGTGAAGGTCGGCGGGCACCTTCGTCCGCCAGAGGGCAGAGGCGGCGAGTGCCCACACGAGGGCCGCGACGGCTAAGGTCGCGACTCTGCTGATGCGGGTCGCAGTCATATCGGACGTCCACGCTAACTATCACGCGCTCGAGGCGGTGCTGAAAGAGATCGACGCCGCGCGGGTCGACGCAGTCTGGTGCCTCGGCGACACCGTCGGCTACGGGCCGCGTCCGAACGAGTGCTGCGATGTCGTGAAAGATCGTGCCGACCACTGTCTCGTGGGAAACCACGACCTGGTCGTCCTCGGGGAGCTGGCGGTGAGTGGCTTCAACGACGAGGCC
>JBGPYI010000018.1:0-15692 GCA_041493175.1 Gaiellaceae bacterium
CTCCTCTGGCGCAAGTGCGTACCACTGTCGCACCTTCACGAACGGATAGACGACGAGGTACGGAGAGCCCTTGGGGACGACCTTTCGCGCGCGCCTGGCCTTCGTATACTCGGACGCCTTGGTCGTCGCGAGATACGAGTACGGCGTCTCGAGCCAGCCGGCGAGCGGCGTTCCGTTCAGCGCGGCGCCGAGCTCGCCGAGATCCTCGTAACGCTGGGTGAGCTTCCAGAGGAAGAAGTCCGAGTCGGGCCGGACCCCGGTGACCGTGTAGGCCCGGAGCGAGTCCATCCGCCCGGCCCAGTCCTCCACGACCTCCGCGAAGGCGTCTTTCCCCGCGGCGCGCTCCTCGATCGGTAGCCGCCGCCAGGCCGGATCGACCCGGAAGAAGCTGTAGGCGACGTACTGGCCTTCCACGGGAGGGATGCTAGCCCGAGGCGTCCACGAGAACCCAGCCGCCGACAAGGGCCGAGCCCTTCTCCGCTGCAGCGATCTCCGCGGGTGTGGCGACGGCCCAGCCCTCCTTTGACCCGGCGACCGGCGGCTCGCCGCAATCCACTGCCCCCGACCGGATCTCCGCCATCGTCTGCCTGACGAACGGGCGCGACGACTTCGAAGTGCCGTCGGCGTAGTAGACGCCCGACTGCCAGCGGTTGTGATCGGTCTCGTCGGTGACATGAAAGATCAGGAAGCCGCGTACCGTGGGCTGACAGGCGGCCATCTCGAGGGCCTGCCGGTAGTACGCGGCCTGCACGCCCTCGCTGACGGGCTTCGTCGTCGCCGGCTCTTGCCCGCTGTAGAAGTGCCGCTTGCCGTCGGGGATCTGGGAGTCGACGCCGTACTCGTCGTAGACGATCGGGAGCTTCGAGCCGAGCTGCGCCGTGCCGTCGAACGCCTTCCCGAGCAGGTCGACGAGCTTGTCGTAGTCGGCCAGGCCGAGGGACGTCCCCGTCGTATGGGCGAACGTCGGCGGCGTGCTCGAGTTCTCGCCGTAGGGGTGGAAGGAGAAGCCGTCCATGATCGGCCGGGTTCGCTCGAGCGCGCGGTAGGCGGTTCCCATGTCCGTGATGAAGGCGGTCGGCGAATGCGTGTCGCGGCCGGTGCCGGGCCGGTCGATCCCGCGCGGGGAGACAGAGCCGCCGATCACGAAGACTCCCTTGTCTGCCGCCTTCATCGCGTCGTACGTGCGGGCGAGGAGCTGGACGTACGAGGTCGCGGCGGCATCCTCGCCGTTCGGTCCGAACTGGGGGAGCCAGTAGCGGTTCAGGTTCGGCTCGTTCCCCACGATGTATTCGCGAATGCCCGGAACGCGCTTGACGATGTCGGCGGCGAAGCGGGCGAACTGGGTGCGTGACAAGGCCGTCAGGGGCGTCGTGCGGCTGCCGAAGTTCATCACGGTCGCGACGATGCGAATGCCCAGGAAGTCGCCGGACGCGCCGATCGACTGGAGGGCCGCGAGTTGCCCGGCCGGGACCGCGGTCTGACCAGGCTCCCAGATCGCCGTGATCCGGATCGTGTCGAAGCCGGCCGCTTTGGCCAGCTGCATCTTCGCCATCGCCACGGCGGGGTCGGCGTTCCGGCCCTCGTCCTCGGCCGCGCCCATGTACATCCGGTCGCTCCCTAGGGCCTGGGCGGGCACCGCCAGCGCCGCGAAGGCGCAGAGCAGGGCGATGAGGGGTCGAGGGTGCGGCAAGAGAAGACCCAGGTTAGGCGCGAGGAGGCCGGGGCGCCGGCCAGTGTAGGAACGGGGCCGGAGGACGTCAACCCGGAACCGCCTTGGGGTGAAGATCCCTCGCTTGGGGGACAGGTCTCCGGGCTTAGAACCGATAGTTGACATCAGTCAGGATTGTGTTGTCAGGCTCTCGCCGCAGGGGGCCTCCGGGAAGCTCGCCACCTTCCTTCACCAATCCTCGGCATGCGGCGGCCCGGTCACTCCACCCGGGCCGCTTCTCTTTTCCTGGGGGGACGGGGCTAGGCTGGACGCGTGGCGTCGCGGTTCGAAAACCAGCTGAAAGCGCTCCCCGCGAAGCCGGGGGTCTACCTCTTTCGCGACCGGGCCGGGGAGGTGCTCTACGTGGGCAAGGCCAAGTCCTTGCGGCCTCGCGTCCGGTCCTACTTTCAGCAGAGTCAGGACACGCGCACGGCCATCCAGCAGCTGCCCGACCGCGTCGAGGACATCGAAGTGATCGTCACGCAGAACGAGGTCGAGGCTCTCCACCTCGAGCAGAACCTCGTCAAGCGGCACCGGCCGCCCTTCAACGTTCGGCTCCGCGACGACAAGTCGTTCCCCTACATCGCCGTCACCGTGGAGGACGAATATCCGCGCGTGATGTTCACGCGCGAGCGCCATCGTCGGGGGGTCGTCTACTTCGGGCCGTACGCGAACGCGAAGAAGGTCCGGGAAACCCTGGACGTGCTGAACCGCGTCTTCCCGTACCGGCCTTGCGAGGGCCCGAAGCCGGGACGCCACTCAGGCATTCCCTGTCTTGACTACCACATCGACCGCTGCCTGGCGCCTTGCGTCGGCTACGTGTCGAAGGAGGACTACCGCGCGATCATCGACCAGGTGATCGAGTTCTTGTCCGGAGACACCGAGCCGATTCAGCGTGAGTTGGAGCGGAAGATGCAGGAAGCTGCCGCGGACGAGCGGTTCGAGGAAGCCGCGCGCTATCGCAACCGGCTCCGGAGCGTGCAGCACCTCGCCGAACGGCAGGCCGCCGATCTCCGCTCCGTCGGAACGATCGACGTGATCGGGCTCGCGATCGAGGGTGATCGGGCCGTAGTGCAGGTCTTCCCGCTGCGCGACGGGAAGATGATCGACCGCTACTCGTTCCACCTCGAGAACGTCGGCGGGCAGGACGTCGGCACGGTCCTCGAGTCCTTCTTCCTGGAGTACTACGGCTCCGCGCCGAGCGTCCCGCCGCAGATCGTCGTGGCCCGGGATTCAGGGGACACGTCGGCGCTCGCTGGCTTCCTCTCGGAGCGGCGCGGCGCGCGCGTCGAGGTGCGCGCCGCCGAGCGCGGGGAGAAGCGGCGGCTGCAGGAGCTCGCAACCGAGAACGCACGCCATGCACTCGCGTCGGAAGCCCACCAAACGGAGTTGAAGCGGCTGCGGCGGGTGGAGGCACTCGAAGAACTGCGCGAGGTGCTCAACCTCGAGGCGCTGCCGATCCGGATCGAATGCTTCGACATCTCGACGGTGATGGGACAGGACAACGTCGGCTCGATGGTCGTCTTCCAGGACGGCGTGGCCAAGAAGGCGCACTACCGGAAGTTCGCCATAAAAGACCAGGTCGGGATGGACGACTTCGCGGCGATGGCGGAAGTGGTTTCGAGGAGATTCTCGCGGCTCGCCGATGTGACCTCCGAGGAGTACGACGAGTCATTCGCCGCCACGCCGAATCTCGTCGTCATCGACGGCGGGAAGGGGCAGCTCTCGGCCGCGCTCGCGGCGATGCAGGCGTTCGATCTCCCGCGCGTGGCGGTCGTGGCGCTGGCCAAGCGGGTCGAGGAGGTCTTCGTCCCCGGCACGCCCGACCCGATCCGGCTCGCCGCGCATTCCCCGGGTCTCCAGCTGTTGCAGCGGGTCCGCGACGAGGCTCACCGCTTCGCGGTCGGCTTTCACCGTGTGCGGCGAGACTCGCGCTCCTTCGCCTCGATCTTCGACGAGCTGGAGGGCGTCGGCCCGGCCCGACGGCGCGCGCTGCTGCAGCACTTCGGCTCGGCGGAGCGCTTCGTCGCGGCCACCCAGGAGGAGCTCGAGGGAGTCCCGGGCGTACCGGCAAAAACAGCTCGCGCGATCTACGCGCAACTGCACAGGGCCGGACGCGCCTAGTCAAAGCAGGCCGCGGCTAGTCCCTCGATAGGGGGCACTCTCGCAAGCGATCCTCATGGACGGGCGGAAGGCCGATACCTGGAGGGCCGCACATGGAAGGCCGCACCCTCACACCCCTCCGCGCGCCGCGGCGCGCGACCTCGGGCCTAGGCACCCGCCTACGCCAGCTTCGCGTTGCCGCGGGGCTGACGCAGTCGGAGCTAGCTGGGGATCGTTTCTCGAAGGAGTACATGAGCCAGATCGAGCGCGGGAAGACCCGCCCGACGAAGGAGACGCTGTCCTGGATCGGCGAGCGGCTCGGTGTCGACGTGTCCTATCTCGAGACCGGCCAGTCCTGGGATGAGTACGCCGAGGTCGAGGCCGCAGTCACGCGCGCCGAGGCTGCCGTCGAGGGCCACCAGTACGACGAGGCGCTCGAGGCGCTGGCCGGCTTGCAGTTCTCGCCGGAGGGACGCGAGCTCGAATTCCGCGCGCTTGTCACAGAGGCCTGGGCGCGAATGCAGGGCGCAGAGCTTCGCCCGGCTCTCGAGTTGCTGACACGTGCACGTGAGCTCTCCGAGCAGTCCGGTTTCTCGGACGTCGAGCGTGCCGAGGTCCTGTATCGGATGGGTATCTGCCGCTACAAGCTCACCTCGATCGGCACCGCGCAGACACTGCTGAGCGAAGCGCTCGGCCTCGCCGACCGCTCGGGCGATCCGTGCGACCGGCTGCGGTCTCACATTCTGGAGTGGCGCTCCCGCTGCTCGCGCCGTCAGCGCGATTTCGAGGCGGCGCGCGAGGACATCGAGCGCGCGCTCGAGCTGGCAGAGCGACTCGACGACACCCTCACCGTTGCGCACATCACCTTCCAGGCGTCGCTTGTCGCGGAACGCGACGGTCAGTGGCTCCGCGCACGGACGCTCGCCGAGCGCGCGAAGGAACTGTACGAAGCGCACGGCGACCGAGCGAACCTCGGCCGCATGCTCAACAACCTCGGCGGCCTGAACTACCTGCTCGGCAAGTCCGAGGACGCGATCTCGTATCTCAAGCGCGCGTTCTCCGTCGCGCTCGAGGTTGGCAGCGATGCGGATGCAGCACAGGCGGTCTCCTCGCTCGCACAAGTGCACCTCGGAGCCGGCGACTGGAGCTTGGCCGAAGAGCAGGCACGCCATGCGCTCGAGTTGCTCGCTGGGCGCCCGGACTTCCTGGACGAGATCGGTAGCGCGCAGATCGTCCTCGGTCGTGCCCTGCTCGAACAGCAGCGGCTCGACGAAGCCGAGCACGCTTTCGCCGAGGCCGAGCTCAGCCTGTCACAGCTTTCCTCTGCCAGCCATCGCGCGGTTGCCTGGACGGCTCAGGGCGACCTCGCGTCACGGCGCGGCGATGACAGTTCCGCCGCTGTGCTCTACCGGCGTGCCGCAGAGGCCCTACAAGACGTTCGGTTCTAGGAAAGGAGGTGATCAGGATGCTGCGGAAGATGTTCTCATTGGGAGCTCTCGTCGTGGTCGCCGTGACGTTCGGCGTCGGCAACGCGTCTGCACAACCCAAGAAGCCCGGCTCGCCGGCTGTGACTAACAGCCACGGGACGTGGACGGACGGTTTCTCGGACGGTCGCCTCTAACGGCCGTCCGAGGCTTTCGCCCGCGCCGGCTCCCCGCCGGCGCGATCGGCTTCGGCCACCCGGTGGACCCGCAAGGTTCCGGTCATGAGCAGGATCGCGGTGAAGCCGACGACGGCGTTCACCACGATCAGCGTCACGCGCATGCCGACGCTGAAACTGAGCGCCATGCTCTTCGACGTGACGTTGCGGAAGATGTAGAGGAGCAGCGCCTGCTCCGTGCCGATTCCGGCCGGGCTGACCGGGAAGATCGTGGCCAGGCTCTGGCTCACCTGCACCAGCAGCGCGTTCCGGAGCGTGGCCGGTATCCCGAAGGCTCGTAGGAAGAAGAAGACGGTCGCAAGGCGCAGCGACCAGTCGACGAGCTGCCAGAGGACGACGCGGCGCAGGTAGTAGGAGCGGTCTCGAAAGGCCGCGAAACCCTGCGCAACCTTCGCCTTGAACTCCTCGACACGCTCGGCGACCCAGGCCACGAGCGCCGTTCCGAAGAGAAGCAGGAGCCCGAACAGGATCAGTCCGGCGACAGGATGGCGGAAAGCCCAGCCGTAGTCGAGCGCGGGCAGGCTGGGACTGCGGAGCACGTCGAGCCCGGGAAGCACGTGTTGCGTGACCGCCCACAAGATGAAGCAGCTCGCCACGAGCATGTCGAAGATCGTCTGCAGCAACGACGTCGAAACGAGAGTCGTGTAGGTCGAGCCCTTGATGCGCCGCTTCGCGAGGAAGAGCCGGACGACATCGCCGCCGCGGGCGGGGATGATCGCGTTCACTCCGGTGCCGGCGACGTACGCACCGAACATCTGACGCCAGCGCACCGGCCGATCGGGATACGCCGCCCGGATGATGTTCCGCCACGCGCGCGAGACCGCAAGCAGCTTGCAGAGGTGGCAAAGGACGCCGATCGCGAGCCACTTCCATTCCACCGCAGCAAGGTGGTTGAAGAAGACCCCGATCGCGTGGAGGACGGAGTGGATCACTGATGCAGTGTGGCCGACGCCGGCCTAGAAGTCGCCTCCGCCTCCACCTCCTCCTCCGCCGCCCCCGAAGTCGCCCCCGCCGAAGTTCATCCCGCCGCCGAAGTCGCCGCCGCCGCCTCCTCCGTCGTGCCAGTTGCCGAAGCCGCCCGCTGTTCCCGCACCGCCCCAGCTGCCGTAGCCCCAGCCGCCGTACGCGCCGCCCAGCAGCTCGCCGACGAAGAGGCCCGAGAGGAATCCCGTCCCGCCGAACGGCATGAAGTACCCGCCGGCCCACGGGCCGAAGTAGGGCGGAGCGCTCCAGTAGGGGACCATCCGCCCGCCCGTCATCACCTCTCGTGAGGCGGGCTGCGCGCCGCGCTCCACCGCCTGTGCATCCGCCTCGCAGGCCGGGACCTTCCTCGGCGTTCCGCCAGGAGGCGTCCACTCGACGTCGCGGGTCGACGGGCCGTGGCGCGGATCGAAGAAGCAGGGCGGTCGCCGCTCAGGCGGCTTGCGCCCGTCGAGGAGCGCCTGTGCCGCGCTCATGTGCCAGCGGCCCTCCTCGAGCGCACTCGTCACGGCTTCGAGCTGGCGTGCCTGCGTGGCCCGGTCATACGAGCCGCTCGCCTTGTCGTAGGAATCCAGCGCCTGTGTGTACTCCCCCTTCGCCGGCGCACTGGATTCGACGGGTTGCTCGAGCTTCTGGACGTCGTCGGCGAGCGCGATCAAGTCGTCGTGGGCCGCCGCCTTGACCTCGGCGAGCTCGGTCTGCGAGCGGCGCCGCTTGCGCACCGCCTGGAAGAGGAGGAAGGCGACGACTCCCGCGATCAGCAGGCCGATCACCACGCTGCCGCCGCTGCCTGGCTGGCCGCCACTCCCACCACCGCCGCTGCCGCTACCGCGTCGCTCGGCGGCCACACGGTCGATGAAGTCGAGGAGCGTCGGGGCCACGCCCTCGCCGCGATGGGCGGCGAGCGCCTCGGTGGCCAGGCGGCCTGCGACACCTTGCGGCAAGACATCGCTTCCGGCGCGGAAGTGCCTCCCGATCACTGCGGCGTAGGTGCCCTTGCGGCCGAGCCCGTCATGGATGGCCTGGAGCACGCCGTCCGGACTGCCGCCCGTCTCCTGCTCGGCGGCGGTCGGGAGGATCGCGATGTAGACGGGCCCAGCGCCGGCGCTGTCGATCTTCCGGCGCAACCGGTCCTGGTCGGCCGGCGAGGCCGCAAGTTCGGCAGCGGGGTCGACATAGACGGGATCCGAATTCAACGCAGCGATCGCCCGGTCGATGATCGGCCCGGCCTGTGCGGCGGGCACGAGGACGAGCGCCGCCGCCACGGACGCGAGCAGAATCAGCCGTTTCACTGGGCTAGCTGGACTCGCGCCCGTTTTCGGGCGCCATGAACGGGTAGCGGTAGTCCGTCGGCGGATCGAACGTCTCCTTGATCGTGCGGGGGCTCACCCAGCGGATCAGATTCCACATCGAGCCGGCCTTGTCGTTCGTGCCGGAGGCCCGCCCGCCGCCGAACGGTTGCTGGCCGACGACCGCTCCGGTCGGCTTGTCGTTGACGTAGAAGTTTCCGGCCGCGTATCGGAGCTTCTCGCGTGCGAGATCGACTGCGTCACGCTCGCGCGCGAAGACCGCTCCGGTCAGCCCGTAGGGCGCGCCCTTGTCGATCAACTCGAGCGTCTCGCCGTATTTTCCTTCGGGGTAGACGTAGGTCGTGACGACGGGGCCGAAGAGCTCCTCCCGCATCGTCCGGAAGTTCGGGTCGGTTGTCTCGAGCACCGTCGGTTCGACGAAATAACCCTCGGAATCGTCGTACCCACCGCCGACGAGCACCTCGACCTTGTCCGCCGCCTTTGCCTCCTCGATTGCCTCCCGCTGCGTCTTGAACGAGCCGGCGTCGATCACCGCGCCCATGAAGTTCTCGAAGTCGGAGACGTCGCCCATCTTGATCGAGCGCACCTCCTCGACGACCCGCTCCCTGATCTCCGGCCAGAGGTTGGAGGGTGCGAAGATGCGGGAGGCCGCGGAGCACTTCTGACCCTGGTACTCGAAGCTGCCGCGAACGATCGCGGTGGCGACTGCTTCGGCGTCCGCGGAGGGGTGCGCGACGATGAAGTCCTTCCCGCCTGTCTCGCCGACGATCCGCGGATAGTTCCGGTAGTTCGCGATGTTCGAGCCGATCGTCTTCCACATCGACCGGAAGACGGGCGTCGAGCCCGTGAAGTGGACGCCGGCCAGGTCGGGGCTCGCGAGCGCAGGGTCGCCGATCTCCGCACCCGAGCCGTAGACGAGGTTGATCACTCCGGGCGGGAGGCCGGCTGCCTCGAAGAGTTTCATCAGGAAGTGCGCAGAGTAGGCGGCGGTCGACGCGGGTTTCCACACGACCGTGTTCCCCATCAGCGCTGCGCTGCCGGGGAGGTTCCCGCCGATCGCCGTGAAGTTGAACGGCGTAACGGCGAAGACGAATCCCTCGAGCGGGCGGTACTCCATCCTGTTCCATGTGCCCGGCGCGGAGCTCGGCTGCTCGCCGTAGATCCGGAGCATGAATTGCACGTTGAACCGGAAGAAGTCAGTCAGCTCACAGGCGGCGTCGATCTCCGCCTGGTGCGCGGTCTTCGACTGGCCCAGCATCGTGGCGGCGTTGAGCGTCGAGCGCCAGGGACCGGCGAGCAGCTCCGCCGCGCGGAGGAAGACGGCGGCGCGCTCTTCCCACGGCGTCCGGTGCCAGTCCTCCCAGGCTTCGGCCGCCGCCTTGATCGCCTGCTCGACGTGGCGCGTGTCGCCCTTGTGCACCGTGGCGAGCACGTGATCCTTGTCGTGCGGCATGACGGCCTCGAAGGTCTCGCTCGTCGGCACTTCCTCGCCCCCGATGACCAGCGGGGCCTCGATCTGCTCCGATTGCATCTGCTGCAAGCGAAGGCGCAGCTCCTCCCGCTCAGGGGTGCCCGGCGCGTACGACTTCACCGGCTCGTTTTCGGGCATCGGCGGGCGGAACAGGCCGGACGCAGCGGACATCGGGGGCGATTGTAGGCTTGGGCACCGTGTCCGTGGCGTGCATCCCCTACGAAGCCGAAGGCTGGGGGGTGGGGGAGGTCTGGCTCGAGGACGCACGCCTGGTCTGGCACGAGCTCCCGCAGCCGTCTTTAGGTACACGCGCGCGTGCGCGCCTAGCCCCCACCCATCAGGGAGGGGCTGATCGCCCACCGCCCACGCGGTCGACGCTACCGTCGAAACGCGCGCGCATGGGCAACGGGAGTGCGCCGAGAACGGACAAGTTGATCCAGAGGTTCAAGGCCTACTTCGCCGGCGAGCGGACCTCTTTCGACGACGTCCAGCTCGAGCTCGAAGGCTGGACGCCCTTCCAGCTCGCCGTCGTCCGCGCCCTGCGGCGGGTGCCGTACGGGGAAGTGGTTTCCTACGGCGATCTCGCGCGGCTCGCCGGCTACCCGCGGGCTCAACGCGCGGCGGGCACGTTCTGTGCGCGCAACCGCTTCGGGATCGTCGTTCCGTGCCACCGCGTCGTCGCCTCCGACGGTCTGGGGTCGTACGGATCTCTCGGTCCGGCTTACAAGCAGCGACTGCTCGCACTCGAAGGTGTCACTCTCTGAGGATCTCCGGCACGAGCTCGCGGCGATCACGCCGCGCAGTGAGTGCGATCGTCTGGCCGAGCTCTCAGGGCTCTTCCATTCCGCCGGGAGCGTGCATCTGAAGGGTCGCGGGGAGGTCTCCGTGCATCTCGACCTCGCCGACCCGGCCGTCGCGCGTCGAGCCTTCAGTCTGCTGCGCGCGTTCGGCGTCGCGTCCGAGATCCGGACCTACTCACGACACGCCTTCGACGGGGGCACGAGGTACCAGCTGCACGTTGCCGGAAACGAGCGCGCACTGCAGGTGCTCCACGAGGCCGGAGTGCTCACCTCCCGCCTCATGCCGCTCGAGCGCCCGCCGCGGAGGGTGGTCGCGCGCTCGTGCTGCCGTGCGGCGTATCTCCGGGGAGCGCTGCTCGGCGGCGGCTCGCTCAGCGGTCCCCGTTCGCCGCACCTCGAGATCCGCAGCGCAGGGACCGACGGTGCCGACTTCCTCGCGCGCATCGCAGGCGAGGAAGGAGTGCGCCTCGCAATACTCGACCGCGGCCGACACGCCGTCGCCTACGCGAAGGGAATCGAAACGATCGCGGACACACTCGCACTTGCCGGCGCGAACCGGACCGTCTTGCTCTTCGAAGAGCGCGCGGTCATGGCGGCCACGCGCTCGCGGGCCAATCGCTTGGCGAATGCCGACCACGCGAACCTGGTCCGGACGAGCCGAGCCGCACACGACCAGCTGCGGGCCGTGGAGCGACTGCGTCGGAGCGGCGAGTTGGGGAAGCTCCCCGCGCGACTTCAGGAGATCGCCGAGCTCCGGGAGCGGCACCCGACGCTCTCTCTGCGCGAGCTTGCGCTCAAATGCCGACCTCCCGCCACGAAAGCGTCAGCGCACAGGCGTTTACGTAAGTTACAAGAGCTCGCAGCCATCTAACTTTCGCGCGTGGTTGTCGTCGTGCCAGGGCCTGCGTCATACTCAGCAAGCGGCGGGTCCGCGCTCGTCCGGCGCCGGATTCAGACCCCGTCCGACGCCAAGGTCCTGAGCGTGGTTCAACCGGAGGAGGAGGTCGTCCTCGGAGCTTCTCCTCCGGCCCGCCGCTTATCGTCGGAAATCCGGCGCGCTTCGCGCGCCATGATGATTTCCGACGATTTCGCCCCTAAAAGGCGAGCGGTTCCGAGCCGACGCCGGCGAAGCCGGCATCGGCCGCGGCTCATTTATTTAGACTCAGCCCATGGCTAAGACTCGGGTGGGGATCAACGGATTCGGGCGGATCGGCAGAAACTTCTTCCGCGCTCAGCTCGAGCGCGGTGGGGACTTCGAGATCGTGGCGATCAACGACCTCGGGGACGCCAAGACGATGGCGCACCTCTTGAAGTACGACTCCGTTCTTGGGCAGCTGAGCGAGGACGTCGAGGTCGGCGACGGCGTCATCAAGGCAGGCAAGTCGGAGTTAAAGGTGCTCTCCGAGCGCGACCCGGCTGCTCTCCCTTGGGGCGACCTCGACATCGACCTGGTGATCGAGTCCACCGGCTTCTTCACTGCCCGCGAAGGCGCCCAGAAGCATCTCGACGCCGGGGCGAGGAAGGTCGTTATCTCGGCTCCCGCGACCGATCCCGACGTCACGATCGTGCTCGGCGTCAATGACGACACCTACGACCCCGAGCAGCACCACATCATCTCGAATGCATCGTGCACCACGAACTGCGTCGCGCCGCTGGCGAAGGTCCTCCACGACGCCTTCACGGTCGAGCAGGGGTTCATGACCACGATCCACGCCTACACGAACGACCAGCAGATCCTCGACCTGCCGCACAAGGACCTGCGGCGGGCGCGTGCGGCGGCGATCAACCTCATTCCGACGTCAACGGGTGCCGCTCGTGCGATCGGGCTCGTGCTGCCGGATCTCAAGGGCAAGGTGGACGGGATCTCTGTCCGAGCTCCGGTCCCGACCGGCTCGATCACCGATCTGGTCGTGCGGCTCGGCCGCGAGGTGACGGTCGACGAGGTGAACGCGGCCTACCGCGCTGCAGCCGAAGCGGGCCCGCTCGAGGGCATTCTTCGCTACGCGGACGATCCACTCGTGTCGACCGACATCGTGCACTCGCCGTACTCGTGCATCGTCGACAGCGATCTGACGATGGCGCACGGGAGCATGGCCAAGGTGTTCGGGTGGTACGACAACGAGTGGGGCTACAGCTGCCGGCTCGTCGACGTCGTGGCGAAGATCGCGGCGGACATCCCGGCGACAGTCTCCGCATAGGTGCGCAGGCCGCGGTCGGTACGCGAGGCCGACATCGCCGGCAAGCGAGTGCTCGTGCGCTCCGACTTGAACGTCCCGCTGGAAGGCGGGCGCATCGCGGACGAGACGCGAATCCGGGCCTCGCTGCCGACGCTGCAACTGCTCCTCGAGCGCGAAAGCGGCGAGGTGACGGTCTGCTCGCATCTCGGACGTCCCAAGGGAGAAGATCCGGCGCTCTCGCTCCGCCCTGTCACCGAGCGCCTGCGTGAGCTCTTGCCCGACGATCGTCTTCGCGTCCTCGAGAACACGCGCTTCAACCCGGGCGAGACCAAGAACGACCCCGAGTTCGCGCGGGAGCTCGCTGACGACAACGACCTCTTCGTGCAGGACGCGTTCGGATCGGTGCATCGAGCGCACGCCTCCACGGTCGGCGTCGCGCAGCTGCTTCCCGCCTACGCCGGCCTCCTGCTCGAACGCGAGCTGACCGAGCTCGGCAAGCTTCTCGGCGACGTGGAGCGGCCCTTCGTTCTCATCTCCGGCGGCGCGAAGGTGGAAGACAAGCTCGGTGTCTTGAAGAATCTCGGTGGAAAGGCCGACGCCGTGCTCGTCGGCGGAAAGATGGCGGAGCAGATCAGAACCGACAATCCACTGCCGTTTGGCGTCGTCCTTCCGGTCGACGTCGTCGCAGCGAGCGAGTTCGCCGCAGATGCCGAGGCGAAAGTGGTGCCCTACGACGCTCTCCCGGAGGGGTGGCTGGGACTCGACATTGGGCCGGAGACCCGCGAGCTGTTCACGCGGCACATCTCGGAGGCACGCACCATCTTCTGGAACGGGCCGATGGGCGTCTTCGAGTGGCCGCGCTTCAGCGAGGGCACGAAGGCCGTCGCCGACGCGGTGGCGTCGTCCGACGGCTACTCGGTCGTGGGCGGCGCTGATTCGGCGCGCGCGCTGAGTGAGCTCGGCCTCGCCGACCAGGTTTCCTGGCTCTCGACCGGCGGCGGCGCGGCACTCGAGCTCCTCGAAGGCAAAGAGCTGCCCGGTGTCGCAGTGATTCCGGAGCGCACGTGAAGTTGATCGCGGGCAACTGGAAGATGTACAAGGGGCCGGCCGAAACGGCGGAGTTCTGCCTCGGGCTCCGTGAGGAGGAGCTCGAAGGTGTGGACGTCGTCGTCTGCCCGCCGTTTGTCTCGGTCGCGGTCGCCGTCCAATTGCTCGCCGGCACGGAGATTGCGGTTGCGGCCCAGAACGTGCACTGGGAACAGGAGGGGGCCTACACGGGAGAGATCTCGGCCGCGATGCTCCTCGAGCTCGGTGTGTATGGCGCGATCGTCGGGCATTCGGAACGCCGTCAGTACTTCGGCGAGAACGACGAGACCGCAGGGAAGAGGGCACAGGCCGCGCTCGACGCAGGGATGTTCGTCATCGCCTGTGTTGGGGAGACGGAAGAGGAGCGCGAGCGCGGCGAGACTGAAGTCGTCTTGCAACGCCAGCTCTCCGCCTTCGAGGCCGACGACAACCTCGTCCTCGCGTACGAGCCCGTGTGGGCGATCGGAACGGGAAAGACGGCTACGCCGGAGATCGCGCAGGAGTCCCACGCCTTCATCAAGTCGGTACTGGACGTCCCCGTGCTCTACGGCGGCTCGGTCAAGCCGGACAACGCGGCGGTCATCCTGAGCCTGCCGGACGTCGACGGTGCGCTCGTCGGCGGAGCGTCGCTCGAACTCGAATCCTTCATCGCGATTTGCCGAGCGGGCGCGAACATCCCCTCGTAGCGCTCGTCATCCTCGACGGCTGGGGTCTCGCGCCGGCCGGTCCTGGCAATGCCGTCGAGCTCGCCGACACACCGAACTTCGATCGGCTCTGGCAGAGGTTTCCGCACACGACGCTCGACGCGTCCGGTGAGGCAGTCGGGTTGCCGCCCGGCCAGATGGGCAACAGCGAGGTCGGACACCTGACGATCGGGTCCGGGCGCATCTTGTTCCAGGACCTCATGCGCGTCAACAAGTCGATCGAAGACGGGTCCTTCTTCCAGAACCCGGCACTGATGAGCGCATTCGAAAGAGGGGAGCGAGTCCACCTGCTCGGCCTCGTCTCGTACGGGGGTGTCCACTCGCATATCGACCATCTCCGCGCGCTGTTGCGCTTCGCTCCGGAGAAGACCTGGATCCACGCGTTCACAGACGGGCGGGACGTCTCACCGCATGCCGCCCTCCACGACCTGGCCGAGCTGCCGCAGGATCGGATCGCGACCGTCGCGGGCCGGTATTACGCCATGGACCGCGACCAGCGCTGGGAGCGGACGCAGCGCGCCTTCGACGCGATCGTCGAAGGGAAAGGCGAGCAGGCAGCCGATCCGATCGAAGCCGTGCGTCGTAGCTACGAGCGGGGTATCACGGATGAGTTCATCGAGCCCACCACAGTTGGAGACCGCCCCCGGCTTCAGCCGGGGACGGACTCAGCGATCTTCTTCAACTTCCGTCCCGACAGAGCCCGCCAATTGACGATGCAGCTCGTCGAGGCAGGTGCCGATATCACCACGATGACGCGCTACCGGGCGGATCTCGGAGTGCCGGTCGCCTTCCCCGAGCAGGAGGTGCCCGAGACGCTGGCCGAGGTTCTGGCCGAGCACGGGGTGCGCCAGCTGCACGCGGCCGAGACGGAGAAGTACGCCCACGTGACCTATTTCTTCAACGGCGGCCGCGAGGCGGAGTGGGCGGGGGAGACCAGGATTCTCGTGCCCTCGCCGCGGGACGTTCCGAGCTACGACCACAAACCGGAGATGTCCGCACGGGAAATCACCGACAGGTTCGTCGACGCGCTTGACGGCGACGGCTACGGCTTTGCGGTCATCAACCTCGCAAATCCCGACATGGTGGGACACACAGGATCGATCCCGGCTGCCGTAAAGGCAGTGGAGACAGCCGACGAGTGCCTCGGCCGGATCGTTGAGGCGGTCGGCCGCAATGGTGGCGTCTCGCTGATCACCGCAGACCATGGAAATGCGGAACAAATGCTCGAGGCAGATGGTGCAAGCCCGCACACCGCGCACACGACGAACCCCGTCCCGTTGATCGTGACCGACCCCGACGTGACTCTCAGAGACACCGGACAGCTGGCCGATTTAGTGCCCACTGTGCTGGGGTTTTTGGGTTTCACGCAACCCTTACAGATGACCGGTAAACCCTTAACTAACCCGGGCTGATCCGGGCTATACTCCGGAACCTTTTGTCACTTCAGCAACCTGATTTTGGCGTCCTGCGGAAAGCACAGAAAGGCGATGAGCGAGCTTTCTCGCTCATCGTCCGTGCCTATCAGGTGCCTGTCTTCAACTATGTCCTCCGACTTGTCGGCGACCGGTCGCTGGCGGAGGATCTGACCCAGGAAGTCTTCTTGCGGGTCTATCAGGGCCTGCCACGGTTTTCGCTGCGCTCGAAGTTCACGACCTGGCTCTTCCAGGTGACGAAGAACCGCGTGCTCGACGA
>JBGPYI010000077.1:0-8761 GCA_041493175.1 Gaiellaceae bacterium
GCCGGTCCTGGAAGTGGCGGTGGTTGCCGAGCCCGGTCAGGGGGTCGGTGAGCGCGAGCCGCATCGCCCGCAGCGCGCGGTACGTCGAGCGCTGGTAGAGGGCGATCGCGAGCAGCGGTCCGACGAGCGCGACCGACAGGACCGGCGAGCGCTCCCACAGCACGACGAGCATCAGCGCTGCAGATGCCATGAACGCGAACGGCACGATGGTCGCGCGGACGTGCGTCCGCATCAGCTGGAGATAGGGCTGGCCGCTGCTGAGCGCGATCGCGGCCGAGATCAGGACGATGTTGACGACGTTGTCGGCAGTGGCCGCAAGGACGACCCGCGCGATCACCGCGCCGACAGCCTGCCCGTGGATCGGTGCAATCAACGCGCCCGCCGCGAGTGCGACGAGCGCGAGGACAGCGACGTTGAAGGAGATGCGCTGAAGAGGACGATGCTGGGCGAGCTGGACGATCGCCGTCGCCGCCAGCAGAAGTAGGGCGCCGGCGGCCCAGCCGAAGAGCACGATTGCGGCAACCGCGAACACGAACGTGAGCGAGAGCACGCCGCCGCCGGTCTCGGCGTTGATCGGCACGGGGAAGCGCTCCGCGAGCGTCGCAGCCGCGGTGAGCGCGGCGAGGCTGATCAGCTCGCGACCGCTGTGCGCCGTGGTCGCGAAGATGTAACCGGCCGCGATCAGGACACCGAGGCCCGCCACACAGACAGGGAGAATGAGGGCGTTAAGCCGGCGGGACGTGACCGCCTGGGAGCTCACGTCAGGCTTAGAACCAGGTGAATTGTTCGAACGAGTCCCAGGTGAACTGACCCGAGACTGCCGCGACGAGCACCAGGATGACCACGAGGGCAATCAGCTTGGGCTTCCACTGCAACATCCGCAAGAACCTCCCCACACAAAGACGCCAGACGGGCGGATTCTTTCTCCGGCGTCCGAGTGGCGTATCCCCCCTTAGGGGGATTTAGGGGAATACCCGCTTTAAGCCGGGGAAACGAGTCCCGCTTCGGCGAGCGGCCGGCGCCCCCAGGCGAAGCGCTTTTCGTACCAGCCGGAGAGGGTCGTAACGGCAACTCCGTAGCTTGACGAGTGGATGAACCAGCCGTTGCCGAGATAGAGGCCCATGTGGTCGACCTGCGCGGGCTTCGACTTCGGGCCCTTGGCTCCGAAGAAGATGACGTCGGCGGGCTGGAGCTTCGCGAGGGGGATTCGTTTCGCGGCAGGGACCTCTCCGCTCATCGCGTACGTCGTGCGGCCCTGGAGCATGTCCGGGAGTGTTCCGCCGTCGCCGTACTGCTCCACCTTGTAGACCCGCCAGACGAATCCCGAGCAGTCGAAGCCTCCGTGGACCTGCGGCCCAAACGGAGATTCCGGGAATTCGCTCTCCCCGCCCCAGACGTACGGATAGCCGATGAAGCGCACGGCCGTTGTGAGCACCTTCTTCTGCCACGGCGTCAGTGCGGGCAGAACGAAGGATGCCGCGAGCTCCTGTATGCCCTGGGCGTCAGGCTCACCCAGTTGCAGGATTCGCGCTGCGGAGTAGGCGGCTTCGGCGTGGGTGGCCGGCTCGCCCGGCGAGAGCTCGAGAGCGTCGAGCGCGGCCGGGTGGTTCGTGCGGAGACCGAGTAGCCGGGCAACGGCTTCGGTCCCGAAGCGGGAGAGAGGCACGAGACCTGCGGTCTTGGCCGCCTGCGTGAAGAGCTTGGCGCTGTCGGTGAGCCCGAGTGCGGCGGTGAGCCTGGCGTCGAGGGCGGCCATCGTGACCTTCGCCGAGGCCGTCGAGGCGGGTACAGCGGCCTGGGTATGCGTCAGGCCGGCGACGATGGTCTCCAGCTCTCCGCGGGTGAGGGGATCGTCGGGTCGCGCTGCCGCCGCCTTGGCCATTATTCCGGCGGCGACTACGGTCTTGAGCTCGGCCTGTGCCCACGAAGTCCCCGGCTTGGCGGCGGCGTTTGCCGGCGACAGTGTGAGGAGCATGACGAGCGCGCAGACGTACGCAAGGCGGCGGCGGCGCATAGTTGTCCTATCGGCGACCTGCCCTGGGTCTTTAATCTGAGGCCCTGTGGACGTCGAGATCACGCCGGAGCCCACCGAGGAGGAGCGCCGGGCGATCCTCCGGGCACTCGAGCTTGACCGCCCTCGAGCCGAGGCGCCCTCGCCCTGGCGCCGCGCCGGGCTAGGCCCCGAGCTTGAAGACGAGCCCGATCAGGCCGTCGCGCGGCCGCGCCAGAGGCGCGACGCGACGCGGGCGTAGTCCAGCCCCGAGATCCACGTCAGCACCACCGCGACGAGTAGCGCCCACCAGGCAACGCCGTTTCGCCACGCACCCGCAGCGGCAAAGCCGCCGACGGCCGCGGCAACCGCCTGCGACCACGTCTTCAGCTTGCCGAGATCGCGCGCCTGGAGCACCACGCCTCGTTCGAGCGCGGCCAGGCGCAGCGCGGTCACGAGGAACTCCCGGACGACGATCGCCGCGACCATCCAACCAGGCGCCACTCGCTGGTCCACGAGCATGATGAGCACCGCGAGCACCAGGATCTTGTCCGCTGCGGGGTCGAGCAACGAGCCGAGCGGCGAGGAGTGGCCGCGACTGCGCGCGATGCGCCCGTCGAACCAGTCCGTGGCCATCGCGGCGGCGAAGAGTGCCGTCGCCCAGTAGTTGTGACCGTGAAAGCTCCACGCGTACAGCAAGATGACGAAGGGGACGGAGGCGGCGCGCGCGACCGTCAGACCGTCCGGGAGGCTCATAGGCCGATTTCCGGCCTATGAGTGGAAGGGGTTTCGGGGGAAACCGGGAGGTTTCCCCGCTTTTTCTCCTCAGGCGCCGCGGCGATCTCAGCGGCGCGGCGCCTGAGGCGTTCCTTAAAGAAGGGGGCACGTGGGGGAAACATGGTTTTCCCCACGGGAGCGAGCCAGAGGCGACCGACCACGATCGCAACAATAGAGGGGGAGTGGCCGTTTTCAGCAAAGTGCTCGTCGCCAACCGAGGCGAGATCGCGATCCGGATCTTCCGGACGCTGCGCGAGCTCGGCATCGGGACGGTCGCCGTCTATTCGGACGCCGACCGGAATTCGGCGCACGTGACCTATGCCGATGAGGCGCATCTGATCGGCGGCGGCCCTCCCGCCGAGAGCTATCTGAACCAGGAGCGGATCCTCGACGCCGCGCGGCGGGCAGGCGCGCAGGCGATCCATCCCGGCTACGGCTTCCTCGCGGAGAACGCGGCCTTCGCACGTGCGTGCGGCGAACGGGGGTTGGTGTGGATCGGCCCGCCGCCCGACGCGATCGAGGCGATGGGATCCAAGATCGAAGCGCGCGAGCGAATGCGCGCGGCCGGCGTCCCGATCATCCCGGGCGTCACGCAGCCCGTCGAATCCGCCGAGGAGGTTCGTCGGCTCGGCGACGAGCTCGGCTGGCCGATCGCCATCAAGGCGTCCGCGGGAGGTGGCGGCAAAGGGCTGAAGGTCGTCCGCGACCCGGCGGAGGTCGAGCGCGCATTCGAGTCGGCGCGACGCGAGGGCGAGGCCTACTTCTCCGATCCGGCGGTGTACGTCGAGCGGTACCTCGAGGATCCACGCCATGTCGAGGTGCAGGTGCTCGCGGATACGCACGGCAACGTCATCCACCTGGGCGAGCGTGACTGCACGATTCAGCGCCGCCATCAGAAGCTCGTCGAGGAGACGCCCTCACCCGCTGTCGACAGCGCGTTGCGCGAACGGATCGGCGCGATCGCCGTCGAAGCCGCGCGCGCGGTCGGCTACCAGAGTGCGGGAACGATCGAAGGCCTGCTCTCGCGCGACGGCGAGTACTTCTTCCTGGAGATGAACACGCGCATCCAGGTCGAGCACGCGGTGACGGAGATGGTGACCGGTCTCGATCTCGTGCGCGAGCAGGTGTTGATCGCGGCGGGGCAACCACTCTCCGTGCGACAGGAGGAGGTGCGTCTGCACGGGCACTCGCTCGAGTGCCGGATCAACGCGGAGGACGTCTCCAGCGGTTTCCTCCCCGCACCGGGAAGGATCACGCGTTACCACGAGCCGAGTGGCCCGGGTGTGCGGGTCGATTCCGGTGTCGTCGCCGGCAGCGAGATCTCTCCGCTCTACGACCCGCTGATCGCGAAGCTCGTGGTGCACGGCGTCGACCGCGAGCATGCGCGGCGCCGGATGCTGCGCGCCCTGGACGAGTTCGTGGTCGAGGGAGTGAGGACGTTGATCGGCTTCCACAAGGCGCTGCTGACGCATCCATGCTTCGTCGAGGGCGAGACGTGCCACGGGCTCGTCGAGTCCGAGTTGCTAGCGGCACGCGCCGGCGAGTTCGAAAACGGACGTACGGTCGGGGCTGCGGAGCTCGGGGCGGCCGTGCGTGAGGCCGTCCGCTCGGTCGAGGTGGATGGGCGCCGCTTCGAGGTGCGGGTCCTCCGCCCCGAGCCTGCCTTCGCCGAGCTGGGGAGGCGCCGTCGCGAGCGGGCGCATGGTGGTGCAGCGGCGGCCGCAGGCCGCGACGCGGTCGTGAGCCCGATGCAGGGCACTGTGCTCGCGGTCGAGGTTGCAGAGGGCGACGAGGTGAAAGCGGGCCAGGTCATCTGCATCGTCGAGGCGATGAAGATGGAGAACGAGGTGCACGCGCACCGTGCCGGCATCGTCAGCGAGCTGTCCGTCGCCGCCGGCCAGCCGGTCAAGACAGGTCAGGTGATTTGCCTCGTGACGACCGAGTGAGATCTCGGCGCAGAACCGGCGCAGACGCGTAGAGCTTTCGCCGGTATCGTCGATCGCAGAGGGTGGTGGGTGATAACCCCCACCCGGGTGGGGCCGCGCGCGCGCGTGTACCTGGAGATACGCGGCGACGTGCAGTGAGGCACGGGTAGAGTGCCGCGCCGGTGGATCTCTACGAGTACCAAGGCAAGCAGCTCTTCGCGCGCTTCGGCATTCCCGTGTCCGAGGGCCGCCTCGCGACGACCCCGGAGGAGGCGCGGGCTGCCGCCGAGGAGATCGGCGGGCCGGTCGTCGTCAAGGCTCAGGTTCTGACGGGCGGCCGCGGCAAGGCCGGGGGCGTGAAACTTGCCCACGATCCGGCCGACGCGGAAGCGAAGGCCCGCGACATCCTCGGTCTCGACATCAACGGCCACGTCGTCCGCAAGCTCTGGATCGAGCAGGCGTCCGACATCGCGAAGGAGTACTACCTCTCGATCACCTTCGACCGCGGCACGAAGCAGCCGCTCTTCATGCTGACCACCGAAGGCGGAGTCGAGATCGAGCAGGTCGCCGAGGAGAACCCGGACGCGCTCGCGCGCCTGCACGTGGATCCGTTCGAGGGCTTCCAGCCCTACCAGGCCCGGCGCCTGATCTACGGCGCGGCCATCGACGACCCGGGCGAGCAGAAGCAGATCCTCGGCATCATCGAGAAGCTCTACGACTGCTTCGTCGACTCCGACGCGATGCTCACGGAGATCAACCCGCTGATCGTCACGCCGGACGGGGAGGTGCGCGCGCTCGACTCCAAGTTCACGGTCGACGACAGCGCGCTCTTCCGCCATCCCGACATCGCCGAGATGCGCGACGTCGAGGCGGCCGATCCGCACGAACGCTTCGCGCGGGAGAAGGGCGTGACCTACGTCAAGCTCGACGGCGAGGTCGGGATCCTCGGGAACGGCGCGGGGCTCTCGATGTCGACCGTGGACGTGGTCGTCGTCGCGGGCGGTAGGCCGGCGAACTTCTGCGACCTGGGCGGCGGCGGCGATGCGCAGGGCGTCGTCGACGCCCTCGAGGTGATCACGAGCGACGACCAGGTGCGCTCGATCTTCTTCAACATCTTCGGCGGGATCACGCGCTGCGACGAGGTGGCGCGCGGAATCCTGACCGCGCTCGACCAGATGAAGATCGAGCTGCCGATCGTCGTCAGGCTCGACGGCACGAACGCAGAGGAGGGCCGGAAGCTGCTCGCCGAAGCGGCGCCTGCGAACCTCCACGTCGAGCCGACGATGCTGGAAGCGGCGCGGCGCGCGGTCGAGCTGGCGGCATGACGGACGTCTGGTCGCAGCGTGCGGACGCATTCCGCGAGAGCCCGACGCATCGCGAAGGACCGGATCTCGATCTGCTCGTCGAGTGGTGCGACCCCGGCCACGACGTCAGGGTGCTCGACGTCGCGACCGGCGGCGGCCATGTAGCGAGGCGGCTGCGCGAGGAGGGCTGTACGGTCGTCACCGTTGACCCGGCGCCGGGCATGCGGCCGGACGTCGTCTCACGCGCAGAGGAGCTGCCTTTCGCGGACGGGAGCTTCGACGTCGTCACGTGCAGGATCGCGCCCCATCACTTCGAGGACATTCGCAAGGCGATCGCCGAAATGGCGCGGGTCACGCAGCGGCTCGTCGTGATCGAGGACAACGTCTTCGTCGACGAGCGCGTCGAGGAGGCCGAGCGCCTGCGCGACCCGACGCACGTGCGCTGTTACTCCGAGGAGGAGTGGAAGGAGATGCTCAGCGAGGCCGGCCTCGAGGTCGAGCAGCTCGAACACTTCGAGCGCCATCCGGTTGTCGCCGACTGGCTCGCGCGTGTCGACACGCCGCCCGAGGACGCTGCGCGCGTCCGCGAGCTGCTCGCTGACCACGTCCGAGACGGCCTGCTGACGCTGAGGTCGATCGTCGTCAAGGCGTGCAGGAGCCAGAAGTAGTGGCGATCATCGTCGACAGAGACACCCGGCTCGTCGTCCAGGGCCTCACGGGCAGCGAGGGCCGCTTCCACGGACTGCGCAACCGCAACTACGGAACGCAGGTGGTCGCCGGCGTCACGCCGGGCAAGGCGGGCCAGGACGTCGAGGGCATTCCCGTGTTCAACACGGTCACGGACGCCGTGCACGAGACCGGCGCGAACACGACGCTCATCTTCGTGCCGGCACGCTTTGCGACCGACGCGATCTACGAAGCCGTCGACGCCGGCATCGGCACCGTGATCTGCATCACCGAGAACATTCCGGCTCACGACATGCTGCGCGTCTACACGTACATCCGCGGCAAGGGCGTGACGATGATCGGGCCGAACTGTCCCGGAGTGCTCTCGCCGGGGAAGGCGAACGTCGGGATCATCCCCGCCGAGATCTTCTCCGAGGGTTCGATCGGCCTCGTTTCGCGCTCCGGCACCCTCACGTACCAGATCGGGCACGAGCTTACGCAGCTCGGGCTAGGGAATTCGACGATCGTCGGCATCGGCGGCGATCCGGTCGTCGGCTCGTCCTTCATCGACGTCCTCCAGCGGTTCGAAGCGGATCCGGAAACGGAGCTGATCGTCCTTGTGGGTGAGATCGGCGGCGACGAGGAGGAGAAGGCGGCGCGCTTCATCCAGGATCACGTGACGAAGCCCGTGATCGCCTACATCGCTGGGTTCTCGGCGCCGCCCGGAAAGACCATGGGCCACGCGGGCGCGATCATCTCGGGCTCGTCGGGCACGGCGCAGGCGAAGAAGGAAGCGCTGGAAGGAGCCGGCATCCAGGTCGGGACGACACCGACCGAGGTCGCGCAACTCGTGGCCGAGCGCTTCGGCGCGCGCACCTAAACTCACGCGGATGGAGACGATCTCCTTCGCGCGGGGCGTCCCGGCGCCAGAATGTCTTCCGGTCGAGGAGCTGGCCGACTGCGCGCAGGCCGCACTCGAACGCGATGGAACCACGGTCCTCTCTTACGGCTCGTCCGGCGGTTACGGACCGCTGCGCGACTGGATCGCGGCGCGTCACGGCGTCGATCCCGCGCGGGTCCTGGTCACCAACGGCTCGCTGCAGGGAATGGTCTTCCTCGCGGAACGGTTCGCCGGGGAACGCGTGCTCGTGGAGGCGCCGACCTACGATCGCCCGCTGAAGATCCTCGCGGCGCGTGGTGTCGAGACGACGCCGGTTGCGATGGACAACGAGGGTCTCGACCTGGACGCGCTCGTACAGGCGCTCGAGAGCGGCCGGAAACCGGCGTTCCTCTACACCATTCCCACCTTCCAGAATCCGAGCGGGAGGACGCTCAGCGAAGAGCGCCGTCACCGGCTCGCCGAGCTCGCCCGCGAGCACGAGCTGCTCGTGCTGGAGGACGATCCCTATGGGCTCGTCCGCTTCGACGGCGAAGCGCCGCCGACGCTGTTCGAGCTGGAAGGTGGAACTCGTGTCGCGTACTCGTCCTCCTTCTCGAAGACCATCGCGCCCGGGCTCCGCGTCGGCTACTTCGTCCTCCCCGAGTCGCTCGAGCACGAGCTCGAGGCACTGGCGACCTCCACGTACATCACGCCGGTCCTGCTCGGACAGGCGACGGTGTTCGAGTTTCTGCAGCGCGGCAACTTCGAGCCGAACCTCGAACGAGTAACGACGCTCCTCCGCGCCCGTCGCGACGCGATGCTCGAAGCGCTGGAACGCGAGCTTCCGGATGCGCATTGGAGCCGGCCGCAGGGCGGTTACTTCATCTGGCTCGAGTTGCCCGAAGGCGCCGACGCCGGCACGTTGCTCGAGCGCGCAGCCGCGGCAGGCGTCACGTTCGTGCCCGGCGCCGACTTCGGCGGTGCCCCGAACACGGCGCGGCTCGCGTTCAGCTACGTCTCGCCGGACGAGATCAGGGAAGGCGTGCGCAGGCTCGCAGCGCTCATCCGCGAGCCGCTGCCCGTCTAGTTGCCCTAGCCGGTGGCCACCTGAGCGAAGTCGCCGAGCGGCCTCGGTACGAGGCGCGGCTGGCGGGGTGGAACCAGAGACCCTCGGCTGTGGAGCCGGAAGGTGGGGCAGGGCGCATTGGTTGGAAGGGCA
>JBGPYI010000046.1:0-10709 GCA_041493175.1 Gaiellaceae bacterium
CCCGATCAAGGGCAAGCTCGGGTTGCGGGCGCAAGACACCGCCGAGGTGTTTCTCGACCGCGTCCGTGTCCCGGACTCCAGCCGCCTCGGCGCTGAAGGCGACGGCTTCAAGGTGGCGATGTCGGCTCTCGACAACGGCCGCATCTCGCTCGCTGCCGGCTGCGTCGGAATTGCGCAGGGCTGCCTCGACGCCTGCGTGAAGTACGCAGGAGAGCGGCGCCAGTTCGGCAAGGCGATCTCCTCGTTCCAGCTCGTGCAGGAGCTGCTGGCGGACATGTCCGTCGAGCTCGAAGCAGCGCGACTCCTGACCTGGCGCGCGGCGCTCCTCGCCGACTCGGGGGAACGCCACACGCTCGAGTCCTCCGTCGCGAAGTACTACGCGAGCGAGGTCTCGGTGCGGGCCGCGAACGCGGCGGTACAGGTGCACGGCGGCTACGGTTACGTGGACGAATATCCGGTCGGCAAGTACCTTCGTGACGCGCGCGTGACCACGCTGTACGAAGGAACGAGCCAGATCCAGAAGCTCATCATCGGACGGGCGCTCACAGGCGAGAGCGCTTTCACCTAGGAGGCCGCAATGCCCAAGCTTGACGGAAAGGTCGCGGTCGTCACCGGGGCGGGTCGCGGGATCGGCCGGGAGCACGCCCTTGCGCTCGCGCATGCCGGTGCAAAGATCGTCGTCAACGACCTCGGCGCGTCGCTGGCCGGGGAGGGCACCGACGCAGGCCCGGCGCACGACGTCGTGCGGGAGATCGAAGCGCTCGGCGGCGAGGCGGTTGCGGACGGCGAGAACGTCGCCGACTTCGCCGGCGCGAAGCGCCTGATCGACGGCGCCGTCGCCGCATTCGGCCGCCTCGACATCCTCGTCAACAACGCCGGGATCCTGCGCGACCGCATGCTCGTCAACATGGAGGAGCACGAATGGGACGCGGTGATCGAGGTGCACCTGAAGGGCCATTTCGCGCCGACGCGGCATGCTGCGGCCCATTGGCGCGAACGCTCGAAGGCGGGCGACCAGGTGGCTGCGCGCGTGATCAATACGTCGAGCCCCTCGGGCGTCTTCGGCAACGTCGGCCAGGTGAACTACGGCGCAGCGAAAGCCGGGATCGCCGGCTTCACGCTGATCGCAGCGCAGGAGCTCCAGCGGTACGGAGTGACCGTGAACGCGATCGCGCCGAACGCGCGCACGCGCATGACCGAGGCCGCGTTTGGAGAGATCCCACCGCCCGACGACGGCTTCGACGCTGCGGACCCAGCGAACAACTCCCCGATCGTCGTTGCGCTCTGTGCGGACGAGGCCCAAAACATCACCGGTCAGGTGTTCTTCGTCTACGGCGGCGTCGTCAACATGCTCAGCGGCTGGGAAGCCGGCGAGCTGTTCGCAACCGACGAGCGCTGGGACCCGGACGCGTTGCTGCAGGAGCTCCGCGACCGCCTCCCGGGCGGGGCAGCGCCGCCCGGAATGCTCGCCTCGATGCACCAGGCGGGTGGACAGTCGCTGCGCGAGAGATGAGCGCCGTCGGCCCGCGGAATCTCGCGCGTCTCGCCGACGAAACGTTCGAGCGGCGCGGCGACTACCCGGCGCTGTGGTTCGAGCGTGTCTGGCACACGTCGGGCGATCTCTTCGCGCGCGGCGAGCGCATGGCGGCCGGCCTGGTCGAGCGCGGCGTCGCAGCGGGCGACCGCGTCGTCGTGATGATGGAGAACTGCCCCGACGTGCCGGTTGTCTACCACGCCATCTGGCGAGCAGGGGGCGTCGTGACGCCGGCGATCTTCTTGCTGACGGCGGAGGAGCTCGGACGACTGATCGCCGACGCGCGCCCGGCGCTCGTGCTCACGACGCCGACGTTCCGCGAGGTTGCGGACGAGGCCGCAAAGGGTGTGCGCGTCATCTCCGACCTCGGGCCGCTGGAGCACGCGGAGCACATGCCGATCATCCCGCGCGGCGACGACGATCTCGCGGCGCTCGTCTACACGGGTGGTACGACGGGCCGCGCGAAGGGCGTCATGCTGACACACGCGAACGTCTGGGAGGCGGGCCGTCGCGGCCACGAAGCGGGACACGTCCCCGGACTCGAGCGCTCCCTCACTTGCCTGCCGCTCGCGCATTCCTACGGGCTGCTCGTCCTCAACGTCGGCATGCACCATCCGGACCGGCCGCAGAGCGTCCTCATGCGCTGGTTCGAGCCGCAAGCCTGGCTCGAGCTTGCGCAGGAGCATCGCACCCAGATCGCACCTGTCGTGCCGTCGATGCTCTACATGCTGCTGGCGCAGCCGCTCGAGGACTACGACCTCTCCGAGCTCCGCTATGTGGCGTGCGGCGCGGCGCCGCTCGCGCTCGGCGCGATCAAGGAATTTTTGCGGCGCGTTCCGGGGGTCGAGATCCGCGAGGGATACGGCCTGACAGAGACCTCGGCGCTGGTCTCGACGAATCCACCCGGGCGCCCGAAGTACGGCACTGTCGGCCCGCCCGTGCCGCGGACAGAGGTGCAGATCGTCGACGGGGAGATCTGCGTGCGCTCCGATCTCGTCATGGCGGGCTACTGGAACGAGCCAGATCTGACCCGCGAGACCATTCGCGACGGCTGGCTGTACACGGGTGACATGGGCCGCCTCGACGACGACGGGTACCTGACGATCATCGACCGCAAGAAGGACCTGATCATCCGCGGCGGCTTCAACGTCTTCCCACGCGACATCGAGGAGGCCCTGCTGGAGCACCCCGCGATCGCGACCGCGTGCGTGGTCGGACGACCGGACGACGTGCACGGGGAGGAAGTCGTCGCCTTCGTGACGCTGATCGAGGAGGTTCCGGCCAAGGAGCTCGTCGCGTTCGGTCGAGAGCGCCTGGGCGGGTACAAGTATCCCCGAGAGATCCACGTCGTGGACGCGCTGCCTCTGACCCCGGTCGGCAAGGCCGACCGCAAGGCGCTGCGCGAGTTGCTCACTGTGCAAGGAGGAACGACGACATGACGACCACGCTGACGATCGAGGAGCTCGAGCAGTCGGGCGAGCGCGAGCTCGGAACGAGCGACTGGCACGAGATCACGCAGGAACAGATCAACCTCTTCGCCGAGGCAACCGGCGACCACCAGTGGATCCACGTCGATCCCGAAGCTGCCGCGAACGGCCCGTTCGGGACCACCATCGCCCACGGGTACCTGACCCTGTCGATGCTGCCGATGCTGCTCAGCGAGGTCGTGTCGGTCAGCGACGCCGTCATGGGCGTCAACTACGGGACGGAGAAGGTTCGCTTCACGAGCCCCGTGCCGTCGGGCTCGCGCGTGCGCCTGCACGGCAGGCTCCTTCGCGCTGAACGGCGCGGGCCGAGCGTGATCTGGCACGTCGGGATCCAGGTCGAGATCGAGGGCAAGGAGAAGCCGGCACTCGTCGGCGAGGTCGTCTACATGGCGGCGGGAGCACCCGATGCCTGAAGCGGTCATCGTCGCTGCGACCAGAACGCCGATCGGTCGCGCGCGCAAGGGTTCGCTCGTCGATGCGCGTCCCGACGATCTCGCCGCGTTCGTGATCGACGCGGCGTTGAAGCAGGTCCCCGAGCTCGACCGCTCCGAGATCGTGGACGTGATGGTCGGCTGCGGCTTTCCACAGGACAAGCAGGGGATGAACCTCGGGCGGCGCGCAGCTCTGCTCGCCGAGCTCCCGGAAACCGTGCCCGGCACGACTGTGAACCGGTTTTGCGCGTCGAGCCTGCAGACGATCCGCATGGCGTTCCACGCGATTCGCGCCGGTGAGGGCGACGCGTACGTCGCCGCGGGCGTCGAGTCGGTCACGCAGGTCGACGGCTACCCGAAGGACGCCGAGGAGCTGCACCCGAAGCTCCGCGGCGACGACGCGCCGATCGCGAACGTCTACATCCCGATGGGCCTCACGGCGGAGAACGTCGCCGAGCGCTGGAACGTCTCCCGCGAGGACATGGACCGCTTCGCTCAGCAGTCGCAGGAACGTGCCGTCGCCGCGCAGGAATCCGGGTTCTTCGGGCGGGAGATCACGGCGTGGGACGGCGTCGCGAAAGACGACGGGCCGCGACCAGACTCCACGCTCGAGAGGCTGTCGCAGCTCGAGCCGGCGTTCAAGCCGGGCGGAAAGGTGACAGCGGGCAACTCCTGCCCCTTGAACGACGGCGCGGCGGCGGTCGTCGTGATGAGCGACACGCGCGCACGCGAGCTCGGGATCACGCCGCGCGCCCGAATCATCGCGTCCTCCGTCTCGGGCGTGGCGCCGGAGATCATGGGCGTCGGCCCGATCGAAGCGGTGCGCATGGCGCTGAAGCGGGCTGGAATGACGATCGACGAGGTCGACGTGGTCGAGTTGAACGAAGCGTTCGCCGCGCAGGTGCTTCCCGTCTGTCGCGAGATCGGAGTCGACCCGTTCAGTGACAAGCTGAACCCGCACGGTGGCGCGATCGCGCTCGGCCATCCGTACGGAATGACCGGTGCGAGGATCATGAACACGCTGCTCAACGACCTGCAGACGCTCGACAGGACGATCGGCGTCGAAACGATGTGCGTCGGCGGCGGCCAAGGGATGGCCATGGTCGTCGAGCGGCTCAGTTAGTGCAATTCTGTGCGATCCTCGCTCCATCGTGATTGCTGATCCCACCCCCTCCGTCGAATTCGCGGAGTTGCGCGCCGACTACCGCACCTTCATGGAGAAGCACGTGTATCCGAACGAGGCGGCGCTCGGACGCGAGGATGATGCAGCGCAGGAGCTGATCGTGGAGCTACGCGCACGTGCGAAGGCGGAAGGACTTTGGGCGCCGCACCTCCCGCCGGAAGCGGGTGGAACCGGGCGTGGTTTCCTCGCCTACGCCCACCTGAACGAGGAGATCGGCCGGGTCATCTGGGCGCAGTACGTCTTCAACTGCCAGGCGCCCGATGCGGGCAACGGCGAAATCCTCCACTTGTTCGGCAGCGAGGAACAGCAGCAGCGCTGGCTGAAGCCGCTCGTCGCAGGTGACGTCCGGTCGTTCTTCGCGATGACCGAACCGGAGGTCTCCGGCGCCGATCCCACCGGTCTGCGGACAACGGCAGTGCTCGACGGCGACGAATGGGTGATCAACGGCCGCAAGTGGTTCTCCTCCGGTGCGGAGGGGGCGACCTTCGGGATCGTGATGGCCGTCACCGAGCCCGACGCCGAGCCGCGACGGCGCATGAGCCAGATCATCGTTCCCGCCGACGCGCCGGGCATCCACATCGAGCCCGTGCCGACGCTCGGGCACCGCGGCCGCGGCTGGACGACGCACTGCGAGGTGACCTACAGCGACGTGCGCGTACCGGCCCAGAATCTCCTCGGCGAGCGCGGCGCGGGTTTTCTCATCGCGCAGAAGCGCCTCGGCCCGGGACGGATCCACCACGTGATGCGGTGGCTCGGACAGATGCAGCGGGCCTTCGAGTTGATGTGCACGCGCGCGCTCGAGCGCGAAGCGTTCGGCGGCCCCCTGGCCGAGAAGCAGACGGTGCAGAACTGGATCGCTGACTCCGCCGCGGACATCCAGGCGTGTCGGTTGCTGACGCTCGACGCCGCGCACAAGATCGACGAAGAAAGGGATGCCCGCGTCGAGATCTCGCTGATCAAGTTCTTCGCGGCCGATGCGCTCTCCCGCGTGATCGACCGCGCAGTGCAGGTGCACGGCGCGCTTGGTCTCACCGACCGCTCGCCGCTCAGCCACATGTATCCGATCGCGCGCGGCGCGCACATCTACGACGGGCCTGACGAGGTCCACCGGATGGTCGTGAGCCGGCGAATCCTGAAGGCGTTCGCGTCGGGCGAGGGCTGGCGCTTTACCTAGCCGAGGTGAGGCGGGGCGCCGACGCTGGCGCCCGACGCATCGCGCGGGCCCGGCACGTTCGGGAAGCGGAACTGGAGCGGTTCGCGCCCGGGCTGTAAGACCCAGACCTGACCGGTCTCGCTGCTGCGCGCAGCGGCGAGCGCGGCCTGCGCGACGACCTCCGGCTGCAGCAGCGGGAAGCCCGCGTCGGCGAAAGGCGCGGAATCAATCAGCGGCGTCTCGACAAAGCCGGGGGCGATGGCGTTGATCCGAATCCCCCGCTCCTCGAGCTGCGGTGCGACGCTCCGAACGAAACCGATCACTGCGTGCTTGGTCAGCGTGTAGATCGGATCCTCGGACGCCGGAACCAAGCCCGCGAGCGACGCGGTCGCGACGATCGCGCTTCCCGGCTCCATGACGCCCGCCAGCCGCCGAACGCCGAAGACGACGCCGTCGAGGTTCGCTCCGAGGATGCGGCGGTACGCATCGTCCGACAGCCGGCTCACGTCCTGCTCGCCGGTGGTGACTCCCGCGTTCAGACACGCGAGCTCGACCGCGCTGACGGTGTCCCAGGCCTGCGCGTCCGAGACGTCGAACCCGTCGGCGAGGTCGAGCGCCTGCACTTCGGCGCCCTCGCTGCGCAAGAGGTCGACGATCGCGGCGCCGATCCCGGAGGCGCCCCCGGTCACGAGTGCAGTGCGCGGGAACATCGGGGCATACTGCCGCATCCGCATCGCGATGACCATCCCGTTCACCGGCGTCCCGCTGCACGACCTCGGGCCGCTCATTCAACGGATCGACGAGGCGGGCTACGACAGCGTGTGGTCGGCCGAGTCGACGGAGTTCGACGGCTTCACGCCGCTCGTCGTTGCCGCCGAGCACAGCACACGGTTGCGGCTGGTGACCGGCATCGTCAACGTCTACACGCGCGGGCCGGCGATCCTCGCGCAGACCGCCGCGGCGGTTGCGAACGTCAGCAACGGCCGCTTCGTGCTCGGCCTCGGCGCATCGTCGAACGTCATCGTCGAGGAATGGAACGGCATCCCGTTCCGCCGGCCGCTCGCGAAGGTGGAAGAGACCGTCGAATATCTGCGCACGGTCCTGGCCGGCGAGCGCGGCACCGGCGGTTTCAAGCTCGCTTCACCGCCGGACAAGCCCGTGCCGATCGTCTTGGCGGCCCTGCGCGACCGCATGCTGGGCCTTGCCGCGCGGATCGCCGACGGCGCGTTCACGAACTTCCTCCCGCTGAGCCGTGCCGCGAAGGTCGTTGACGCGTTCGCAATGCCCGAGAAAGAGCTCGCGTGCCGGTTCTTCTCGATCCACGGCCCTGAGGACGATGCGCTCGCCGCCGCGAAGCGGATCTTCGTCGCGTACGCGACGGTGCCCGTCTACGCCGAGTTCTTCCGCTGGCTCGGCTTCGGTGACGAGATCGATCCCGTCGTCGAGGCATGGAATGCGGGCGATCGCAAACGAGCGCTCGAGCTCGCGCCGGAGGCGCTCGTCCGCGAGATCTTTCTGCTCGGCCCCGTGGAGGCGCAGCGCGAGCGCCTCGCGGAGTTTGCCGACGCCGGCATCACAACTGCTGTACTCGCGCTGTCCTGCCCGCCGAACGAACTGCCCGCATTGATCGACGCGTTCGCGCCGGATTAGACAAGCCCCCAAGGTCAGACGCTTACGGTTCGAGGCGTGTCACCAAAGGCTGGGGTCAGACCCTGGCCGTTCGAGGCGTGACACCAAAGGCCGGGGTCAGACCCTGGCCGTTCGAGGCGTGACAGCAAAGGCTGGGGTCAGACCCTGGCCGGATGGTGTCAGGATCCACGCGTGGACATCGTTGAGCGGCGAACCGAGGAAGACGACGCGCCGCGCCCGCCGCTGCTGATCCTGGAAACGGTCCGCTCGTTTCTCGACGCGCACGGACTTGGATCAGGCGCGCTCCAAGCACACAGGATCGGCGAGGGCGGCGGCTCGAACTTCTCCTTTTTGCTCGAGCGGGACGACGGAACGCGGTACGTGCTGCGGCGCCCACCGCGGCCGCCGTTGCCGCCGTCGGCGCACGACGTCGTGCGCGAGTCGGGCCTGCAGCTCGCGCTCGCGCCGCTCGGGATCCGGGTCCCGAACATCCGCGCCGTGTGCGAGGACGACTCACTGCTCGGGGTCCCGTTCTACGTCATGGACTACATCGACGGGGAGGTGATCACGACCGGGCTACCGCCGCCGCTCGACCGCGATCCCGGGGCGCGGCGCCGGCTGGCGGACGACCTCGTCGACACGCTCGTGGAGATCCACGCGGCCGACGTGGGCGTGCCAGAGTTGGCCGCGTTCCTTAGACCTGGGAACTACAACGAGCGCCAGGTGCGTCGATTCTCGCAGCTGTGGGAGGTGAACCAGACGCGCGACCTGCCGACGGTGGTGGAGATCGGGCGCTGGCTCGCCGCGAACGTGCCGGAGCAACTCCCGGCGACCGTCGTCCACGGCGACTACCGCCTCGGAAACATGATCGTCACGCGCGAAGAGCCGGAGCGCGTCGCGGCGGTGCTCGATTGGGAGATGGGTGCGATCGGCGACCCGCGGGCCGACGTCGGCTACCTCGTTGCGACCTACAGCGAGCCCGGAGGCCGTGTGAATCCGCTGGGGACGTCGCCGGTCACGGCGACGGACGGCTTCCCCACGCGCGCCGAGCTCGTCGAGCGGTACACGAGTCGAAGCGGCCGCGACGTCGAGCCGCTGGCGTGGTTCGAGGCGCTCGCGCTCTGGAAGGCGGCCGTCTTCTGCGAGGCGATCTACGGGCGGTACATGCGCGGCGAGCTGACGGCTGACGACAGCGGCGCCAGCCGTTTCGAGACCGGCGTTCCGCTCCTCGCCAAGACTGCTGCCGAGCTCGTGCGCAGTTCGTGGTCTAATCCGGCGTGATCGACGACGTCTCGCACTCACGGCTGACGCCGCTCGCGTTCCTCGAGCGGACCGCACTCGTCTTCCCCGGCCGCACCGCCGTGGTCGACGGCGAGCGCCGCTTCACCTGGGCGGAAGTGCGCGAGCGGGTGCGGCGGCTCGCCGTCGCGCTTCAGGGGAGCGGGATCGCGCGCGGCGACCGGGTGGCGTTCCTCGCGCCGAACGTCCACGAGCTGCTCGAGGCGCACTTCGGCGTGCCCCGCGCCGGCGCGGTGCTCGTCGCGATCAACACGCGGCTCATGCCCGACGAGATCAGTTACGTCCTCGAACACTCCGGCACGCGCATCCTCGTCGTCCACGAGTCGTTGCGCCACCTCGTCGAGGACGCCGGCGTCGAGCGCGTGCTCGTTTGCGGAGCCGGCGGCGACTACGAGGCGTTCCTCGAAGCCGCCGGCGACGGTGAGCCCGAGGATCGGCTCGAGAGCGAGGACGACATGATCAGCATCAACTACACGAGCGGCACGACCGGGCGGCCGAAGGGCGTCATGTACACGCACCGCGGCGCGACCCTGAACGCGCTCGCGGAGGTCGTGCACGCCCGGCTCGACGCGCGCTCGGTCTACCTCTGGACGCTGCCGATGTTCCACTGCAACGGCTGGTGCTTCACGTGGGCGGTGACGGCCGCGGGCGCGACGCACGTCTGCCTGCCGAAAGTCGACCCCCCGCTTATCTGGGGGCTGATCGACGCAGAGCGCGTCACACATTTGAACGGTGCCCCGACGGTGCTGGTGATGCTCTGCTCCGACGCCGCCGCCCGCCGGCTCGAGCAGCCCGTGCTCGTGACGACGGCGGGAGCTCCGCCGCCGCCCGCCGTGATCGAGCGGACAGAGGAGCTCGGCTTCGAGATCAACCACGTCTACGGCCTCACCGAGACGTACGGCCCGATCACGATCTGCGAGTGGGACCCTGCGTGGGACGATCTCGACGTGCGCGAGCGGGCGCGGCTGAAGGCGCGTCAAGGCGTCCAGTACGTAAGCGCTGACCGGGTGCGCGTGGTCGACGACGGGTTGCGGGACGTCCCGGCAGACGGTGAGACGATGGGCGAGATCGTGATGCACGGCAACAACGTCATGAAGGGCTACTTCCGCGACGAGCAGGCGACCGCCGAGGCCTTCCGCGGCGGCTGGTTCCACTCCGGCGACCTCGGCGTGATGCACCCCGACGGCTACATCGAGGTGCGCGACCGGACGAAGGACATCATCATCTCCGGCGGCGAGAACATCTCGACGATCGAGGTCGAGGCCGCGCTCGTCCGGCATCCGGACGTGCTCGAGGCGGCCGTTGTCGCGATCCCGGACGAAAAGTGGGGTGAGCGCCCGAAGGGTTTCGTCACCCTGTCGGTCGGCGCGACGCTCACGGCCGAAGAGCTGATCGCCTTCTCGCGCGAGACGCTGCCGGGCTTCAAGGCGCCGAGCGAGATCGAGTTCGGCGAGCTGCCGAAGACCTCGACCGGCAAGGTCAAAAAGTACGAGCTGCGCGAGCGCGAGCGTCGGCAGCGGTCGTCGTGACGATGGCCGCGCCTCGGCACATCGCACAGTCGCGGGTCGCGTGGATCGATACGGACGCGGGCGGCCGGATCCACTTCACTGCGGCGTTCCGGTGGGCGGAGGCGGCGGAGACGGCGCTAATGCGGTCGCTCGGGCTCCTGGACGACTGGGCCGACTACCCGCGGCGCGCGGTCGAAGCCGAGTACATCGCGGTCCTGCGCTTCGAGGATGAATTCGAGCTCGAGCTCGCCCCGGAGCACGTCGGTACTAGCTCGGTCACCTACGGCTGGGAGATCCGCCGCGACGGCAACGTCTGCATCCGCGGCCGCCATACCGCGGTCCACGTCGACGCCGACGGCCGACCGGCGCCGCTCAGCCCGGAGGCGCGCCGCGCGCTCGCAGGAACGTAGTTTGCCGCGCGATCGTCGCGGCCAACTGCGCGGTCTGCCACGGGGCGGCCGGCACGGCCCGCGTTCAAGGGCCAG
>JBGPYI010000136.1:0-6360 GCA_041493175.1 Gaiellaceae bacterium
CTCGAGGGCGACAGCGTGCACGTCGACAAGGAGCTGTACGGCGACACGTTCCGGCTCGCGCCGCGCCTGACGCCGCTCGAGGCGCGCGCGATCGGTCTCGCACTGGAGTTCGTCGGCCCGATGATCGCCGCCGACGCGCACACGCCGCTCGACCGGGTGCGCAAGAAGCTCGAGGAGACGTTCGGGCAGTTCGAGCTCGCGCAGGCGCCCAATCCGCAGATCGCGGAAGCGGAGGCCGACCTCGTCGCCACCCTCACCGAAGGCATCCGCGAGCGTCGACTCGTCGAGATCGAGTACCAGAAAGAAGGGGAGCAGACCTGGTCGAAGCGCGTCGTCGAGCCTTACTCGCTCGAGCGCGAGCTGCCGAACTGGCGGGTGCACACCTGGGACCGCTCGCGCGACGCCGAGCGAAGCTTTCGCCTCGACCGGATGCGTAGCGCGCAGCTCACTCAGGAACGCTTCGAGCCTCGCACCGCGTTCGACCCACACGGCTTCCGCGATGGACGGTCGGCGAAGATCCTCTATCTCAAGGGCGTGGCCGCCCGCTGGGCCGCCGAGCGCGGCGCGACGCCGTTGAAGGACGGCACGGCCCTCGCGGAAATGCCGGTCGGCAGCGCGGAGTGGCTGATCGGCGAGGTCCTGTCACAGCGCGGCGAGGCAGTCCTGCTCGAACCCGAGGAGATGCGCAAGGCGGTGGCCGACCGAGCGCGCGAGCTCGCGAACGAGCTCGGGGTCTCGCGCCTCCGAGCCCGCGCCTAGCACTAACCCAGCGGAAGCTCGAGCGTGAAGACGGACCCGCGCGCGGGTGCCGAGTCGACCTCGAGTGAGCCTCCGTGCGCTTCGGCGATCGAGCGCGCGATGAAGAGCCCCAGGCCGGTGCCGGGCTTGGTGCCTCCCTCGACGGTGGCGCGGCCGAACTTGTCGAAGATGAGCTTCTGATCGTCGAGCGGAATCCCGGGGCCGTCGTCCTCGACCACGACCCGAACGTGCCCGTCGTCGGTTCCTGCGCTGACGCGGACCTCCGCTCCCGCGGGCGAGTACTTGACCGCGTTGTCGACGAGGTTCTGGACGATCTGGCGAAGCCGGTCGCGGTCGCCCCGGACGCGCGGCAGGGTGCCGTTCACCTGTGCCGTCACGCGGACTTCGTCCTGTGCGAGGTCCGCCGCCGCCACGACATCGCGCAAGAGCTCGGCAAGGTCGACGTCGCTGAACGTGAAGCTGAAGGTTCCCGCTTCGATTCGCGATGTGTCGAACACGTCGCCGATCAGATCGGCCAGGCGTGACGTTTCGTCGCCGATCAGCTCCAGGAACGACTGCCGCTGGTCCGCCGTGAGCTCACGCCAGCGTTCCTGCAACGTGCGGGCCGCGCCGATCACGGCCGCCATCGGGCTGCGGAGCTCGTGCGAAACGAGCGAAACGAAGTCGGCGCGCAACGCGGACAGACGCCGGAGCTCGTCTGCGGTCGTGCGCTCCGCTTCGTAAGCACGGATGTTCTGGACTGCGGTCGCGACGAGGCGGCCGAGCAGCGCGACGAGCTCGATCTCCTCCTGGGAGAAGGCATCCCGTTGCGCACGCACGAGGCCGAGCATCCCGATCGTTCGAGGGCCAACCTGCAGGGGCGCCAGCACACGGCTTTGCAGGCCCAGCCCGAGCAGATCTTCCTCCTCGGGATAGCGGTCCGGCTCCATCGCGGGCCGGTACACGAGCTTGCCCTCGAGCACGTGCTCGAGCACGGACCCTTGCACGGGCCGCGCGGAGCCCGGCGGGAAGACCGTGTCGGTCCCGCGGCCTGCGGCGGCCATTACCTCGGCGCGACCGCCGTCGACGAGGACGATCGTCACCCGGTCGAAGTCGATCAGGCCGCGAAGCTCCCTGATGAAGGTCCGGAAGGCCTCGTCCAGCTCGAGCGAGGACGCCAGCGCACGCGCGCAACGGTTGCTCGCCTCGAGCAGATCGACGCGGCGGCCGAGCTGGTCTCGGAGTGTCTCGGCCTCGCCGGCTCTCGCCTCGGCGACGGCGGCTTCGTGCCGCAAGCGGGCGACGAGCCAGCCCACGATCAGGCCGGTGACCAGGAACATGCCGAACGGGAAGGTCACCCGGTCCCACACGAAGCCCGGGCCGCCGAAATGGTTCGACCGCCACCACTCTGCCAGGACGAGAAACGGGAACAGCCCCACCGAGACCGCCGACGCGCCGGTGAGCCCGTAGCGCAGCGCACCTTCGACGACGACGAAGATCAGCGCCCATCTCGTTGGGCTGCCGTACTCGTACGAGTAGATCAGCGCGAACGCTGCGATCACGCTCGCATCGAAGACCAGCGCGGCAAGGCCGACGGCAGGGACGAAGGCGCGTCTGCTGACGAAGAAGAAGACCAGAGCGCCCGCGGCAAAGACGGCCGTCGCAATCCACGCAACCGTCTCGTAGCCGGCCGGATAGCTCGCCGTGAAGAGCCCGACCTCGAGCACGGCGAACAGCACCGCTGAAAGACGGACGCGCGCGATCCACGCCTCGATCTCTCGCGCCCGCGCCAGACTTCGCGCCTCAGCCGCCATGTCTCTCCTCGATTCGCCCTACCGCCCATTCCGCCTGCTCGCGCAGGAGCTCGTCGTCGCCCTCGAGGAAGGGCTGCGCGAGCGGAAGGTCGGCGACTCCGCCGGTGTTCCCGAGAGCAACCAGCGCATTGCGGCGCAGATAGCGGGCGTCGTTCTTGGGGACGTACAGGCGGTCGTAACGCTGCGTCAGCGACGCGCCGTCGGCCTGCAGCCAATCCGCGAGACTGACGTGAGGCTCCGCGCCGGCCGGCACCGAGTTATCCGCGCGCCGTTTCTCGATCCCGCGGTTCCAGGGGCAGACGTCCTGGCAGATGTCGCACCCGTAGACCTGCGCACCCAGCTCGGCGCGATAGTCCTCGGGGATCGCCGCCGGGGCCTGCGTCCAGTAGGAGAGGCACTTCGTCGAATCCACCAGCCCCGGCTCGTCGAGCGCGCCGGTCGGACACGCCTCGACGCAGAGCGTGCAGGATCCGCAGTCGAGCTCGAGCGGAGGCGTGGCCTCGACCGCAGCAGTGGTCACGAGCGTCCCGAGCACGGCCCACGAGCCGTGGCGGCGGGTGATCAACATCGTGTTCTTCCCGTAGAAACCGACGCCCGAGCGGGCGGCCGCCTCGCGGTCCACGTGCTGGTTGGCGTCCACGAGCACGCGGTACTCGCCGCCGAGCCGGCGACCGAGCTCGTCCAGGCGCTCGCGGAGCACGGCGTAGCCGTCATGCCACGTGTATCGCGCGAGTCTCCCCTCCCCCTGCCCAAGCGCCGGCTCCGGCGCGTAGTAGCAGTAGGCGGCCGACACAACGGTGCGCGCATCTTCGAGCAGCGTCTCGGGATGGCACGAGACCTCAGGCTGCGCCATCGTGAAGCGCATGTCGGCGAAGAGACCGCGAGCCTTTCGCTCCCGGATGTGACGCTCGGTCTCCCCGTAGGCGGAAACCGGCGCCGCTCCGACGACGTCGAGCTCCAGCTCCTCGGCGAGCCGCTCCAGCTCGGCAGCGGTCATGTGCGAGATTGTGCCCAGTGAAGGCAGTTCGTATCCACGAGGACGGCGGGCCTGAGGTGCTCCGCTACGAAGAAGCGCCCGATCCGGTGCCAGGCACCGGACAGGTCCTGGTCGGACTCCGTGCCGCCTCGCTCAACCACCTCGACCTGTGGATCCGCAAGGGCCTCCCATCAGTGCCGAAACCACGCATCCTCGGCGCAGACGGGGCCGGGGTGGTCGTCTCCGGAGACGGTTTCGCTCCGGGCGACCGAGTCGTCATCAACCCCGGACTTGATCTCGGCAACGGCAGGATCTCCGTCGTCGGCGAACACTCGGACGGGACGCACGCCGAGCTGATCGCAGTGCCGGGTTCGCAGGTCTATCCGCTGCCCGACAGCATCGAGTTCGAGGTGGCGGCCGCCTTCCCGCTCGTCTTCGAGACCGCGTACCGGATGCTGGCGACGAAGGCGCACGTACAAGAGGACGAGTGGGTACTCGTCTGGGGAATCGGCGGTGGCGTCTCCACGGCCACACTCGCAATCGCCAAAGCTCTCGGGGCGCGCGTGATCGTGACGTCGTCAAGCGAGGACAAGCTTGCACGGGCACGCGAGCTCGGAGCCGATGCAACGTTCAACCACGAGACGGACGACGTCGTGGCCGGCGTGAAGGAGGTCACCGGCGGCGGCGCGCACGTCGTCGTCGACCACGTCGGCGAGGCGACCTGGAAGCGCTCACTCGACGCGGCCCGCTCCGAAGGACGCGTCTGCGTCTGCGGCGCGACGACCGGGCCGAATCCGCCGGCGAACCTCCACCGCATCTGGTGGAAACAGCTGACGGTCTTCGGTTCGACGATGGGCTCGCAGGCCGACTTCGAGGCGGTTTACGACCTCGTCGTGTCAGGCCGCGCAGTGCCCGTCGTCGACGCGGTCTTCCCGCTCGCCGAAGCAGCCGCCGCGCACCAGCGGCTCGAGGCCGGCGAGCAGCTCGGCAAGATCGTCCTGCGCATTCCGGACTAGTCCGGTGCCTGGCACCTGAGCCAACGCTCGACCACGGCGCGACACGGGCCGGGAGCCTAGCCGGCCCGACACGTTTTACGGGGTTTTTACAAGTGGCGTCGAAGATGGTGCCGATCCACCTTCAAGAGCTGCCACGACTATCCAGAGGGGTCCTTCCGATGAAACGCAAATCGCTTGTCTTCTTGACCGTGACCGCGGCCGCACTCGTCTTCGTCTCCGCCGCATGGGCGTTGAGGTTTACCGACGAGAGTTACTTCACGCCCGTCGGGACGGTAGGGTCGCCCTACAGCTTCACGTTCACCGGAGCAGGCGGCTGCGGCCCGGCGCTGCCTTACCAGTACAGCGTCGTCGGAGGATCATTGCCACCGGGACTGACACTCGCAAAGAGCGGCCAGGTGAGCGGCACCCCGGCCCAGGCGGGCGGCTGGTCGTTCTGGGTCAACCTGAGCGATGAGAATCCACCTTCCGCGAGCTGGTGCGTACCGGGGACCGCACAGCGGGAGTTCACGATCACCATCAACGGGCCGGGCGGCAGCCCCGCCCCCGGTCCGAGTCCCGCTCCGACTCCGACTCCAGCGCTCTCGATCACGACGTCCGGACTGCCTGTGGCGACCGTCGGGTCGGCCTACTCGACGACCCTCTCTGCGTCAGGCGGCTCGGGCACCAAGACCTGGACAATCGCCGCCGGATCGTTGCCTGCCGGCCTCTCGCTCGCCTCCACCGGCGTGTTGAGCGGCACGCCGAACGCTCCCGGCACAGCGTCCTTCACAGCGAATGTCTCGGCCGGTGGCGCCAACTCGCAACGACAGTTCTCCCTCGAGGTCGCCGCCGCCCTGCAGATCTCCGCTCCCGCGACCCAGGTGGCGGAGGTCGCGGTTCCACTGGCGGTCGAGCTCAATGCCACCGGTGGGAGCGCGCCGTATCGCTGGGAGCTCACGCAAGGCGCGCTGCCGACGCACGTCGGCTTCATCGGCGACAAGGGCGACGGCTCGAAGGCGCTGATCAAAGGCGTGCCCGCAGATGCCGGCAGCTTCTCGCTCACTTTCCGCGTCACCGACGTTCTCGGGCGCAGCACATTGCACACGATCACGCTGGGCGTGACCGACAAGCTACGGCTGACGTCCGTGACGATGCCGCACGTCGGGCACGTCGCGAAGCTCTACCAGGCACACGGCGTCGCGGAGGGCGGGTACGGCAAGCGGACCTGGAGCATCGCCCGCGGTGTCCTACCGGCCGGCTTGCAGCTGAATTCGAACACGGGCTTCATAACCGGCAGATCTGCTCGCCGTGGCCGCTACGTCTTCTACCTGATGGTAAAGGACGAGCTCGGGGCCGCCCGGTCGATGAAGATCACCATCGTCATCCGTCCGTGAGCGGCGGCGACCGGCCGCCCAGCGCGCAGCGCTAACCGATGCCGAGGATGAACTTGGCGTCGTCGGACATGCGGTCGGGCGTCCAGGGCGGATCCCAGGTGAGCTCGATCTCCACGTCCTCGACCCCGTTGATCTCGCGGGCGGTGCGAACGATGTCCTCCTGGATCATCGGCCCGGCGGGACAGCCCATCGACGTGAGGCTGTGGATGACCTTGATGCGCGGGCCGTTCACCTCGACGTCGTAGAGCAGTCCGAGCTCGACGATGTCCATCCCGAGCTCGGGATCCTCGACCTGCTTGAGCGCCTCGAAGACTTCTTCCTTGGTGGGCATGAGTCGAGTCTAGTGCCCCTTCCAGTAATGCCGTCGAGCTTCTGGGTCGCGAGCACCAAGCCAGAGGCCGCACTCAACCGCAGCAAGGCTGGACAGCCTTGCTAAGGGCGAG
>JBGPYI010000155.1:0-5928 GCA_041493175.1 Gaiellaceae bacterium
CGCCGATCGCGGGGATCTCGGCCGCGGTGCCGGTCGTGGTCGGGATCGCGAGCGGCGATCGCCCGTCGCTCTGGCAGTGGCTCGGGGTCGCCGCGGCACTAGGTGGTGTCTTCCTGGCCTCACGAGAGCCCGGCCGCGGCGGCCGTGTGGCGGCCGGGGTCGGCCTCGCGCTGCTGGCGGCAATCGGGTTCGGAGGCTACTTCCCCCCGATGCACGCGGCAGGGAACGCCGACTTCTGGTGGGCGTCCCTGATCTTCCGCATGACATCCACATCCGTGATTCTCGCGGCGGTTGCGATCCGGCGCCCGTCGCTTGCCGTCGCGCCGATCCAAGTGCCACTCATCGCACTGATCGGGATCGGCGACATGCTCGGCAACTTCCTCTTCGCGGCAGCATCGACGAGCGGGCTCGTCAGCATCACGTCGGTGCTGGCATCGCTCTATCCGATCGTCACGGTCGTGCTCGCGCGGATCGTGCTGAAAGAGCGCGTCGCACGCTCACAGGAGGCAGGAATCGCATTGACACTCGCCGGCGTAGCGCTCATTTCAGCCGGCTAGTTTCAACGCTTTCGTCACACATTTTGGGGTCTGACCCCACGGGTGTCCGGTCGGGACGTGGATTCGTGTGTCGAAAGCGCGACAGTTTCGCGCCGCGTCGAAGCTTCGGTCCGGCGCCCGCAACACATCCGGCACCATTTTGGGGTCTGACCCCACGGATGTCCCGCGGGGACATGGAGTTCGTGCCGGAACGGAAACGTTCTTGGGCCGACTTACAGCGGAAGCTCCGCGACGCGACGCTCGATCTCGTCGCGGATCGCGCGCACGGTCTCGGCGTCCTCGCCGGCTGGGTCCTGCAGGTCCCAATCGACGTACTGCTTGCCGGGGATCACGGGACACGCGTCACCGCAACCCATCGTCACCACGATGTCCGCCCACTCGGCGTCCGCCGTGTCGAGCTGCTTGGGCACTCGGTCCGCGAGCTCGGGCATCAGCTCGGCGACCTCTGGATGCACGTGCGCCGCCGGAGTCGTGCCCGCCGAACGTGCGTTACCACCTCGCCGTTCGTAGAGCGCGTGCGCCATCTGAGAACGGCCGGCGTTCTGACGGCAGACGAACAGGACGTTCACGCGCCGAGCGCTCCGCGCAGGGCTGCGATCGCCTCAGGCACGAGCCGGTAGTAGGCCCATGTGCCACGTCGCGAAGACTCGACCAGGCCGGCCTCGCGCAAGATCTTCAGGTGGTGCGAGACCGTCGGCTGGGAGAGGTCGAACGTCGCCGTCAGATTGCACACGCAGACCTCGTCGGCGGAGGAGAGGCAATTGATGATCGCGACTCGCGTGGGGTCGGCGAGCGCCTTGAAGCGGGCGGCAAGCTCGTCGCGCTCCGGAACCGTAAGTGGCTCCGTCTCCGGGCCACAGCAGATCGCGGGGAGGACGGCGATTGACTTCATCGACCTTTTTCAATATATAACATCGACGGATATCGATGAAAGGAGGACAAAATTGGCCGGCTGTTGCGACTGCCCGCCCGACTGCTGTCCCGACGGCTGCTGCTAGTCAGCTAGACGTTGAACCTGATGTTCAGGACGTCGCCGTCCTGAACCACATACGTTTTACCTTCCAGACGTTGGAGGCCGCGCCGCGCGGCCTCCGCGTGTGAACCGGCCTCCACGAGGTCTTCCCAGCGGATCACTTCCGCGCGGATGAAGCCGCGGGCGATGTCCGTGTGGATCGTCTCCGCCGCCTCCAGCGCCGTCCGCCCGCGCCGCAACGACCACGCACGAGTCTCCTTGTCGCCCGCGGTGAAGAAGCTGATCAGTCCGAGCTCGTCGCTCAGGCGCCGCACCACTTCCTCGAGCGCGGACGCCCCTTCGCGGAACGCCGCGGCCTCCTCGGCAGGCATCTCCGCGAGCTCGGCCTCGAGCTTGAGATCGATACCGCCTGGTCCGTTCTCGACCGTGAGCAGCGGCTTCGTCGTGAGCGGCTCGAGCCCGGACGGCAGCTCGGAGGGCCAGTCGGCGAGTGTTCCGCCGGCGTCCACGTGCGCCAGCACTCGCTCGAGCTCTGTCACTTCCTGCTTCAGCTTCTGCTCGCCCGACTTCGCCTGCTTCGTAACGCGCTCGAGCCGGCGCTCGACGTGATCCCGATCGGCGACCAGCAGCTCGAGCCGCAGCGTCTCCAGGTCGTCGGCGGGAACCCGCGTGCCCGAGAAGCCGTCGAGGACGACCAGCAGCGCGTCCACCTGGCGCAGATTCCCGAGCAGCTCGGGTCCCGTGCCGCGCACCTCGACGACTCGGATCGCTGCGGGGGTGACCTTGCGTGGCTCGATCACGTCGGCGATCCGCGCCAGCCGGGGATCGGGAATACCTGCCATGCCGACGTCGCCGGTCGCCCGCGCACCGGTAAGCGCGTGGAACAGCGTCGACTTGCCGGAGCTCGGCAGCCCGACGATTCCGACCTCGAGGGCCAAAGCTACGGCTCCGCGGGACGGGAGATCTGCTTCTGCAAAGAGACGAGCGCACGGTGCTGAAGTGACTTGATCGCACCTTCGGTCTTGTCGAGGATCGTCGCCACGTCTGCGTTGGGCAGATTGAAGACAAACTTGAGCGTCAGCACCTGCTGCTGGTCGGTCGACAGCCCGTCGATCAGCTCGAGCATGCTCTGCCGGCCGATCGCCTGCAGCGCGGCGGCCTCGGCCGAGGGCTCGCTTTCGCCCTCGGGCTCCGGCGCCTCTTCCTCGGGCTGCCAGCGCCGGTTCGCGCGGAAGTGGTCCATGGCGAGGTTGTGCGCGATCCGGAAGAGCCATGCGGAGAACGGCGCGGACTGCCACGTGAACCGCTTGATCGACTCCAGCATCTTGAGAAACGTCTGCGTGGTCAGATCCTCGGCGTCGTGCCTGTTGCCGACGCTCATGTGCAGATAGCTGTAGATGCGATCGAAGTGGAGCAGGTAGAGCTCCTCGAGCGCGCGCCGCTCACCTTGCCGGCCACGCTCGACGAGACGGCGAATGTGGGCGGTCGAGTCCTTTGCCGGGCGCGCGGCGGCCTGGGTGGCTTCGTCGACCATCAGCGCGGGAATGCCCGTGTCGGCACGGCTTCTAACTCGGAGGCCGGCCTCAAGCGACGGCCGAGCCGAACCCGACGCGGCCTTGGCGCGGAAACCTCTTTACGTAGACGACACGCTGCAAGGCGATCGTGTAGCGACCGTCTTCTGCATCGAGCGCCAGAGCAGCCTCGCCCGTTCCTGCGCGGAGCTCTGCGGAACCGAGCGCCTGCTCGAGGGCATCGGCGCCGGCAGGCGTGACGAGGGCGCCCATGATCTGGCCGCCGTCAAACGCGATCTCGATTCGTACCCGCTCCGGTTCAGCCACTTGCAACCACCTCCGAGAGAACGCCGTGGACGGAATCCGGGTGGACGAACGCGACCTCGAGGCCGAAAAGACCCGCGCGTGGGCGTTCGTCGATCAGATCTGCGCCCGCGCTCGTGAGTTCGGCCAGCGCCGCATCGAGATCGCTCACCTCGTAGGCCACGTGGTGCATCCCGGGCCCTCGCTTTGCGAGGAAGCGTCCGACGGGCGTGTCCTCGCCGAGCGGCTCGAGCAGCTCGACGCGACTGTCGCCGATGCGGACCGAAGCCGCACGGACTCCCTGATCTTCCACCGTCGCACGGTGCTCGACCCGCGCGCCGAACAACCGCTCGTAGGTCGCGAGGGCCGAGTCGAGGTCCTCGACCGCGACCCCTAGATGGTGGATCCCCCGCGCCTGCACGCGAGCGATGCTATCCGCAGAGTGAGCAGACCTGTCTAGCCCTCGGCGGGGATCGAGATCACGCGCGGCGTGCCGACCGTCTCGGACGCTCGCGACTCGGGCTCGACGTCTGCGAGCAGTTGCATGACTTCTTCGCGCCCGAGCGTCTCCTTCTCGAGCAGCGCCTGCGTCAGGCGATCGAGGGGAGCACGGTGCTTCTCGATCAGCCGCACCGCGTCCGCGTAGGCGCTATCCGTGAGGTGTGCCTGCTCGCTGTCGCGCAGTCGCTTCGTCTCCTCCGAGAGGGCATAGTTGTCCGCCCTCAGGGTGCGCGAGGTGACTTCCTCGGACATTCCCCACTCGAACACCATCGCGCGTGCGATCTGGGTGGCCTTCTCGAGGTCGCTCGCTGCCCCGTTTGTGACGCGGCCGAACACGACCTGCTCCGCGGCTCGACCGGCCAGCGCGATCTTGAGCATGTCGATCAGCTCCTCCTTCGTCTGCATGTACCGGTCCTCCGAAGGCAGGTTGAGCGTGTAGCCGAGCGCATCGCCACGCGACACGATGGTGACCTTCTGGACCGGAGCGATCTCGCCCATCAGATGCGACATGAGACCGTGGCCCGCTTCGTGGTACGCCAGAATGCGGCGCTCCTTCTCGGTCAAGACCTTCTTCTGCTGCAAGCCGGCGACGACTCGCTCGATCGACCCGTCGAAATCAGCGGCGGTGACGTGCTGCGACTCGCGGCGACCGGCAAAGATTGCGGCCTCGTTCGCGATGTTCGCCAGGTCTGCGCCCGTTAGGCCGGACGTCTGCCTGGCCACGACCCCGAGGTCGACATCGGCCGCCAAAGGCTTATTCCGCGTGTGCACGTGCAGGATTGCTTCGCGCCCCGCCAGATCGGGCGGGCCGACGAGCATCTGCCGGTCGAAACGCCCCGGCCGCAGCAGCGCGGGATCGAGGTCCTGGAGGCGGTTAGAGGCGCCCATGACCACCACCTGGTCGGCCGATCCGAATCCGTCGAGCTCGACGAGCAGCTGATTGAGCGTCTGGTCCTGCTCGCGGGTGAAGCCCTGCCCCGTGCGCGCCGCACCGACCGCGTCGAGCTCGTCGATGAAGATGATCGCCGGCGCATTCTTGCGCGCCTCGTCGAAGAGCTTTCGCATCCGGGCGGCCCCGAGCCCGACGAACATCTCGACGAAAGCAGATGCGCTCTGCGAGTAGAACTTCGCGCCGGACTCACCGGCCACGCCCTTCGCAAGCAGCGTCTTGCCGGTGCCGGGCGGCCCGTAGAGGAGGATCCCCTTCGGCACCTTCGCACCGAGCTGCTCGAAGCGCTTCGGGTACTTGAGGAAGTCGATCACCTCCTGCAGCTCCGCCTTCGCCTCCGTGACGCCGGCGACGTCCGCGAGACTCACCGACTGGCGCGAGCCGGGCTCGACGTGGGACGGTTTGACGCGCGGCATCATCGCGAGCGTGCGCCAGAGCAGGTACACGATGGCCACCATGCAGAGGAAAAACATGAGCGGAAGCCACCGCTCCGCAACGCTCGGGATGCCGTTGAACCAGGACCAGGGTGAGGCGATCAACATGCCCGTCTCATCGGCAGGAGCACCAGGGAGCCTTAGTTCGTAAGAGAGGCGACGACCTGGTCGGCCGTGGTGAACTCGACGCCCAGCTCGCGCCAGGCGGCCGTGCACTCCTCGACCCGGCTTTCGTCCAGGCCGCGGGCGGCATCCTCGACGAAGCGGACCCTCCGGCCTCGCTCGACAAAGCCTTTGACGGCGGCGTCGTCGCAGACGTCGGTGGCCACCCCGAACACGACGAGCTCGGCCGGGTCGAGCCACTCGAGGAGCCGCTCTGTGTTCGGGTTCGTGAAGACGTCGAAACTCTTCTTCAGGATCAGGAACTCGCGCCCCTCGAGGTAGCGCTCAGGCAAGAGCTCGAGCGTGATCGGAACGGGATCCTCCTGCTCGGTCTCCGGAATCTTGCGCGCACCGCGCGTGCCGCGCAGGCAGTGCGGCGGATAGGTCGTCCGGAAGTCGGGCTCTGCCGCAATCTCGGCGTCGGTGAGCTCGTGGTCGTCGGCGGAGGCGACGTGCACGATCCCAGCCGCGCGCGCAGCGTCGACGAGACGCTTCATCGCGGGCACGGTCTGTTCGGCCCCGCGGACGTAGAGCTTCC
>JBGPYI010000088.1:0-8379 GCA_041493175.1 Gaiellaceae bacterium
AGCGCTCCGCCACGCGAGGCTCCCCGCTCTGCCGCGGACCCCCCACGAGCTCATGTTCGCAGCCGCGCCGGTCTTCCGCGCGCTGGCGCGTGTCAGCCCGCGGGTTCGAACCGTTCGCGTTCATCGTGTAAACCTCGGCATATCGTCGCGACGGACGTCAACTACCCGTGCGGCACGGAGGACCTCGCGCGAAACGTCGCCGAGCTCCTCGCGCGCGAGCCCGATCCGGATCATGCGGTGATCGGACTGCGGAACCACGGGATCACGGCGACCGGCGCGAGTCTGACCGAGATCCTCGACCGGATCGAGCCGAAGGTGCTCCGCCAGGTGCCGATGACCTAGAGGTGGGTCAGCAACTTCGACCTCTTTAGCGGCCGGGAAGCCGGGGCCGTCGGGGAGCTCGCTAAGCCGCCGCTTCCCGCGATGGTCGCGAGCGCGGCGGGGCTGCCGAGATCACCGTCTTAGTCCAGATGCGGGCTCTCCCACCGGCGCTTCCCAGTCCGGGGATCGCGGAACCGGTCGGCGTGATGGGCGAACGGACTCAACTCAAAGAGTGCGTACGCGACGACAGACAGCACCGCGAGGACAAAGGCGAGCACAACGACTGTGAAGAGTATGTTCATCACCCTCCCTTCGTTGAGGCTCACTGTCACGAATGGAAGGGAAACCGTCATCGGGGGGTCCGCGGACCCGGGCGGCCGAAACTACTGATTGCGCGCTGTTATGGCCTTCTCGGCTTGCCTCGCACATGAGCGCCGAGGCGCGCATCATGTGGGTCTGACCACCTCGATGCAGGCCATGGTTCTGAGGGAGCCCGGTGGGCCGTTGCTGCTGGAAGAGCTTCCCCTTCCCGAGCCGGTGCCAGGACAGGTCCGGGTCCGGGTGCAGGTCTGCGGTGTGTGCCGCACTGACCTTCACATCGCCGACGGCGAGCTTCGTGATCCAAAGCTGCCGCTCGTCCTTGGACATGAGATCGTCGGTGTAGTCGACGGTGTCGGCGCCGGGGTGGACACGCTGTCGGCAGGGACCCGCGTTGGCATTCCATGGCTGGGCTGGACGTGCGGCGAATGTCGTTTCTGTCGGAGCGAACGCGAGAACCTCTGTGATCGCGCTCGCTTTACGGGCTACCAGCTCGACGGCGGCTTTGCGGAGGCAGCGGTCGCGGACAGCCGCTTCTGCTTTCGGATCCCGAGCGAGTACGCGTCGTTGCAGGCGGCACCGCTGCTGTGCGCGGGCCTGATCGGCTACCGCGCGCTGCGGATGGCAGGCGACGCCGAGCGTCTCGCGCTCTACGGCTTCGGTGCGGCTGCTCATGTGATCGTTCAGGTCGCGCGTTGGCAGGGACGGCGAGTTTTCGCATTCACGCGCGCCGGCGACGACGCCGGTCAGGCGTTCGCACGCTCGCTCGGCGCCGAGTGGGTAGGGACGTCGGGGGAGACTCCGCCGGAGCAGTTGGACGCAGCGATCATCTTTGCTCCGGTCGGCGAGCTCGTGCCGACGGCCTTGCGCTCGCTCGTGAAGGGTGGCGTCGTCGTCTGCGCCGGGATCCACATGAGCGACATTCCTTCCTTCCCGTATGAGCTTCTCTGGGGCGAGCGGACGGTTCGGTCCGTCGCAAACCTCACCCGGCTCGACGGCGAGGAGTTCTTGCAGCTGGCGCCGCGCGTGCCGGTGCACACGGAGGTCGAGCCTTTCCCGCTCGCGGCCGCGAACGAGGCTCTCGATCGGTTGCGTGCCGGGACGATCACGGGCGCAGCCGTCATCTCGATCGACTCGTAGTGCACTTCCGGTGGCTGGCCGGGCCCACGCCGGGGTCGTTCTCGAAGTGCTCGTTCAAGGCTCGGCGTCATTGCGCCGGGCGACGACAAGCCTGAGCCGGAGGCTCGGCGACCCAAGCGGCAGTGTGAACTCCACCGTCCTGCCTCGACTCTTCCCGGCCGAGGCTTCGTCGAGTAGAGACAGCCCGACAGCAATGCCCTTCCCTGATGTGGCGCCGAAGCCGAGGAGCGGGTTCGGGTCGCCTTGTTCGAGAAGCCGGTGAGCTGCTTCCGGCAAGTGGCCGCGGGCCGCCAGCCGTAGGAGAGTTCGGCTTAGCGCAGTTGTGCGACGAGCCGCGCGGTCGGCCTTGGCGGCGAGAGAATCCGGGTCGGCGCCGGCGAGAGCTGCTCCAGCGAAGTAGCCGACGAGGATGTCGTCGCCGAGTGGCGTCAGACCGGGGCCGCGACCGGGCAACGTGTCGAGGCGGAGCCGAGGCCGTGGTGACAGCGACAACCGGAAGCGCGGGTGCGGGCGCGGGTCCCAGAGCGGGCCGTACGTGATCGTCGCGCTCGCCGTCTGAAGCTCACCGTTGCCGACGACGACGGGCTCTCCCGGCGTAAGTGAAAGGTCGGCCTCGATTCCATTCGGCATCCGCAGCTCTGCCGGAGGTGTCACTGCGAGAACCTCGTCGCCGACGAGCGCGTATCTCGCTCCGACGGCGGTGCCGCGCCGCCTGGGACCGGCGAGCAGGTCCGCCGCGAACGGCGACGTGGAGAGGGCTGCCGCCCGCTGCGTCATTTCGACGTTCCGGCAAATACCTCGCGGAGCCCGGCCGGGACCGTGAAGGCCTTGGGCCGGCCCCAGACGAGCACGACGGCGATGGTGACCAGGTACGGCAGCATGTCGAGGAGGAACGGCGAGACGGGCGAGCCCTGTGCCTGGAGCTCGATGCCGACGGCGACGGCGGCCGAGAAGAGCAGCGATCCGAGGATGGCGCGAAGCGGATGCCAGAGGGCGAGGATGACGATGGCGATCGCGACGAAGCCGCGGCCAGCGGTGCCCCAGTCCTGCCAGGTCTTGGTGTAGGCGAGTATGAGGTCGCCCCCGGCCAGCCCGTAGAGCCCGCCGGCGATGGCCAATGCCTGGCCCTGGATACGGCGCGTGTGCAAGCCCGCCGCGTACGAGCAGTCCTTGTCCTCGCCGACGGCGCGCAGGCGCAGCCCCCAGCGCGTGCGGAACAGCAGCCACCTGAGCGCGAGCGCCACCGGCAGCATCAGCCAGACGAGGAGGTCCTGGCGGAAGACCTGGTCCCACGGCTGCGGCAGTCCGGAGAGGCCCGGGATCGCGATCTGGCCGAGCCCTCCGATGTCGCTGCCGACGTACCTGGCGCCGATGAGCATGCTGATGCCGCCGCCGAGGAAATAGAGGGCGAACCCGGAGGCGAGCTGATTGGTGCCGCGGCCGATCACGATCGCCGCCAGGACCATGTTGAAGGCGACACCGCCCCCGGCTGCTGCGACGAGGCCGAGATAGGAGCTGCCGGTGACGACGGCGACGGCAAAGCCGACGGCGGCGCCGACCAGCATCACCCCCTCGATGCCGAGGTTGACGATGCCGGCGCGCTGGCCGACGATCTCGCCGAACGTGGCGTAGAGGACCGACGGGGTCAGCGCCAGGGTGATGGCGACGATGCTGGCGAGCGTGGCCGCACTCACGCCGTCCTCCTGCCGGCGCGCCCGAGCAGGACGATCATCATCAGCGTCGCCGAGAGGACGGTGACGATCGCGGACGGCAGGCCCTGGGTGATCTGGAGGATGTCGCCCGACGAGGCCAAGACCGCGAGCAGGAACGTCATCGGCACGATCAGGCGCGGGTTGTGGCCGGCCAGCCAGCTGACGAGGAAGCCGATGTAGCCGAAGCTCGCCGAGAGGCCGGGATTCAGCCTTAGCTGCAGGGCCGAGAGCTGCCCCATGCCGGCGAGCCCGGCGAGGGCCCCGCCGACGAACATGGCCGCGATGATGTAGCGCGAGACGGGCACGCCGTTGCGGAGCGCGGCGAGCGGGTTGCCGCCGATGGCGCGCATCTCGAGGCCCCAACGGGTCCCGCGCAGGAACCATTCGAAGGCGACGACGAGCCCGAGGGCGACGAAGATGGTGACGTCGACGCGCGTTCCGCCGACGTGCGGCAGCCGCGCGGCCGGAACGAGCTCGCGGCTCTGCGGGTAGTTCGAGCTCGTCGGATCACGCCACGGACCGAACACGAGGGCGCTGACGGCGAGGATGGCGATGTAGTTCATGAGGACGGTCGAGAAGACCTCCGAGAGCCAACCGCGTGCCTTGAGCCAGCCGGCCAGGCCGGCCCAAGCGCCGCCGCCGAGCATGCCGGCGAGCGCCATCGCCGGCAGCAGAAGCCAGCTCGGCCACGAGGTGAAGGTGAGCGCGACCCAGGCCGCGGTGAGGCCGCCCGCGAAGATCTGGCCCTCGCCGCCGACGTTGACCTGGCCGATGCGGGCTGGGATTGCGACGGCGAGCGCTGCGAACAGGAGGGGCGTCATCCGGACGAGCACGTCCTGCAGCCCGTACTTCGAGCTGAGGGTGCTTGCATAGATCTCATGGAACGCGTGCAGCGGGCTCTTGCCGTAGAGGAGGATCAAGCCGATGTAGACGAGCACGGCGACTGCCCCCCAGGCGAGCCAGCGCAGCAGTGCCGAGACGCGCGGGTGGCGCTGGAGCCACTCGACCGGCTCGCGCAGCCCGATGCCGGCGGCGACGGCGCTCATGGCTTGCCTGCGGCCGTCGTCTCTGTGGTGGAGCCCCCGGTCATCAGCCGCCCGATCTCGTACGCGTCGGTTGCCCGCGGGTCGACCTGGGCGACGACGCGGCCCTCGCGCATCACGAGCAGGCGGTCCGAGAGCTCCCGGAGCTCGCCGAGGTCCTGCGAGACGAGCAGCACGCCGCAGCCGCCGTCGCGTGCTTTCAGGAGGAGCTGTTGCACGGCCGCTGCCGTCGGGACGTCGAGGCCCTTCGTCGGATAGAGGGCGACGAGGAGCCGCGGCTCGCGCGCCAGCTCGCGGGCGACGGCGAAGCGCTGGGCGTTGCCGCCCGAAAGGGTGCCGGCGCGCGTCTTGGCGTCCGGCAGGTGCAGACCGAGCGCGGCGAAGCGCCCGCTGAGGTCGGCGCGGACGGCCTTCCAATCGAGCGAGAAGCCACCGCGGCGCGCGAAGCGGCGCGGCGAGCCCAATGCCACGTTCTCCTCCAGCGTCATGTTCCAGATCAGCTCCTGGCCGAGTGCGCTCTCGGGGACGAAGCCGACGCCGGCCTCACGGATCCGGCGCACCGACCAGCGGCCGGCATCGTGGCCGAGGAGGACTCGCTTGCCGCGCTTGAGCGGGCTGAGGCCGACGATCGTGTCGCAGAGCTCGCGCTGGCCGTTCCCGGCCACGCCGGCCACACCGACGATCTCGCCTGCGGCGATCGTGAGGTCGAGGTCGCTGAGCGGCCGCCCCTCCCCGATGCTTGTCACCCCACGGAGCTCGAGCACCGGCTCGCTTTGCGGGACAGTGGGCGGCTGGCCGCGGTCGATCCCGGCCGGCGCGGCGCCGAACATCATGCGCACGAGCCTGTCTTCCGTCACCTCCTCGATTGCGACGGTGTCGACGACGGCACCGCGTCGCATCACGGTCACGGTGTCGGCGAGCGCGAGCACTTCCGGCAGCTTGTGGGTGATGAAGACGACGGGGTAGCCGTCGTCCCGCAGGCGGCGGAAGACGTCGAACAAGGCGTCGACCTCCTGCGCCGGTAGTGCGCTCGTCGGCTCGTCGAAGATCAGGATGCGCGCACCGGCGAGGAGGACGCGGAGGATCTCGACTCGCTGCTGCTCGGGCAACGAGAGGGTGCCGACGCGGGGTGAGGGGTCGACGGCGAGGCCGTAGCGCTGCGAGGTCTGGCGAATGCGGTCGGCGATCTGGTCGTGATGGAGGACGGGCGGGAGGTCCGGCAGGAACAGGGCCACGTTCTCGGTAACGGTCAGTGCCGGAATCAGGGTGAAGTGCTGGAAGACCAGTCCGACGCCGAGCCGCCGTGCGGCGGCGGGTGACTTCAGCTCGACGCGCTCGCCGTCGATGCGGATCTCGCCGGCGTCGGCGCGGAGGTAGCCGTAGAGGATCTTGACCAACGTCGACTTGCCGGCGCCGTTCTCGCCCAGCAGTGCGTGGACGCCGGGTCGAAGCGCGAAGTCGGCGTGATCGACGGCGAGCAGAGGCCCGAAGCGCTTCACGATGCCGCGCGCTTCGAGCGCGGGTGCGCCCGCGTCGGCCGGCGCCTTTGGACGTCGCGCCGTCTCGGCCTGGGCCGAGGCAGCGGAGGCGGTCATCCGAGCTCCTCCAGGAGATCGGCGAGGTCGTCGTCGAGCTCGGGTGGAGGCGTCCAGTCGACCTGGACGACCGGCACGTCCTGCTCGGCGAGGCTTTCGGCGAAGTCGCGGACGCCGATGTTGGCGGCCAGCGGTCCTTCTCTCAAGAGGGCGGTGATCGGGTTCGCGTTCATCCCGGGCCTCCACTCAGTGCGTCTTCCGGCGTAGGCGAGGGCGCCGGCATCGGCGAGACCACGCGTGCCGCCGTCGTCGCCACGGCGGAGTTCGTCGGCAAGACGAGCGCACCCGCAGCGCGGAGGCGGTCCTGCTGGGCAACGAGCCCCTGCGGGTCGGCGACGGTGCCGCAGACGTACGCGAAGACCACGAGCTCGCGCCCCTCCTCGCGGGCGCGTTCGCGGCCCGCGACGATGGCGTCGGCGAGGTCGCCGGCGGGGTCGCGCGCGGCGCCGTAGCCCAGGACGAAGTCCAGCAGGATGACTGCGACCGTCGGGTCCTCCGCCTCCTGCAGGAGGCGCGCCCGGCGCGTGCGGGCGTCGATCATCGGGTGCGGCCGCCCACGCGTGAATTCGTCGGAGCCGAGATCGAGCACGGTGTGGTTCTCGCTGCGCGAGGAGTTCCGGAGCGGCCGGCCTCCCGGCAGGGGCGCGTTCGAGCCGACGTCGACGCCGGCCTCCCGAAGGACGAGCTGTGCCTCGTAGGCGAGAGTGCCGCCGGCGTAGAGCCCGCGCACGAATCGCTGCTCAGGGCTCAGCCGGGCGCGCAGGTCGTCGACGACGTTCTCGCCGACCGCCTCGGGCCGAGAGAATGTGAACCTCCCGACCGCTTCAGCAACTGCGTAAGCCGCTTCGTCCAGCGTAGCCGGCCCCGCCGGGTCGCCGAGAAAGCAGCAGACGATGGGCTTCGGGGCGGCCGCGGCGCGCTCTCGCAGTGCAGCGGCGAGGCCGGGTGCGGGCGGCTTCGCGAGCAGAAGGATCGCTTCCGTCCCCGGATCCTCGAGCAGGGCTTCGATGCCGACGCGCATGGTCGCCGCGCCGACGGATGCGGACAGGTCACGGCCGCCGCAGCCGATGGCGTGCGAGACGCCGACGCCAAGCTCATCCAGCAGCGAGGTCACCGCTTGCAGACCGCTCCCCGAGGCGCCGACGACGCCGACGGGCCCGCGCCTGACGGCGTTGGCGAAGCCGAGGCCCTTGCCGGCGATGATCGCCGTGCCGCAATCGGGGCCCATGCAGAGCAGGCCTCGCTCCGCCGCCTGGCGCTTGAGCTCGACCTCCTCCTCGAGCGCAACGTTGGAGCTGAAAAGGAAGACGTGGAGCCCTCGCTCCAAAGCGCGACGCGCCTCCGCGCCCGCATGCTCGCCGGGAAGGGAGATCGCGGCCAGGTTGAGGTCGGGCCGCAGTTCGAGCGCCTGCTCGAGGGTGCGGGCCGAAGCGAGCCTTAGCGACGCGCCGGCGTCCGTCGCCTCGAGCAGCTCGTCGACGCGAGCGAGGACGGCGGCGGCCGCATCCTCGGACGAAGCTTTCACGGCGACGATCAGGTCGTCGGCCGCGGCCGTCGTCGGCTCGGTCAAGAAGCCGCTCTCGCGAAGCAACGTCCTGTTTGCGTCGGTGCCCATCATCGCCGCGGCGTCCTCGACGCCGGCGAGCGCGGTCAGGCGCTGGGCCAGGCGCATCAGCACGACCGAGTCGACGTAGCGGCCCTCGAGGATCCGCACGCGAGCCTTCATGGCCCGGCGGAGTAGCGGCGGCCGAACTCGCGCAGCGCGGCGACGAAGCATTCGCGCGGGGCGCGGACGAGCCCGCCGCCGATCTTGGCATGGCCGGGATCGCGGTGGGCAATGGCGGTGTCGATCGTCGGCAGGATCCCGGTGCGGACGACCTTGCGGAGATCGATGCCGACCGGCGCACCCGCGAAGTCGAAGACCGGCATCCGGTAGTCGGGGCTCTCGGCGAGCGTGATCGCGCGCATGTCGCGGCTGATCTGGAGCGCCTGCTCGGCGGTCCCTCCAACCAGGGCGAGGATGCCGGGAGCGCCGCCGAGGACGAAGCCGCCCCAGCCGACCGTCTCGGTGATTGCCGAGTCGCCCATATCGAGGCCGGCGACCTCGGCCGAATAGCCGGGGAGGAACAGCCCGTCGACGGCCGGCGCGGGTGCGGTGAACCACTCACCCGGGAGTCCGGCGACGCGGATCCCGAACTCGGTCCCGTTTCGCGCCATCGCGGTGACCAGCGTCGAGTACTCGACGCCTTC